>JBPCIR010000022.1:0-4483 GCA_051006095.1 Rubrobacter sp.
CAGCGTCGCTCTACGATGAGGTTCGTCCCGGTTATCCCGAGGATCTCTTCGATGACGTCGTCTCGCTCTCAGGGATACCGGCGGGAGGAAGGATACTCGAGATCGGGTGCGGCACCGGCCAGGCTACGGTGCCTTTCGCCCGTCGCGGCTACCACATCCTGTGCATCGAGCTCGGCGAAAACATGGCAGCGGTAGCCCGCCGCAACCTGGAAGGATACCCGCAAACAGAGGTGCGTACCGGAGCCTTCGAAGAGTGGACCTTGCAAGAGAAAGCCTTCGATCTCGCGATCTCGGCGACCGCCTTCCACTGGCTCGACCCCGCCGTCGCCTATCCCAAAGTCGCCAGGTCCCTCAGAGAGGGACGGTCGCTCGCCCTGTTCTGGAACGTTCACGTCCAAAGCGACGCGGGCGGAGGCTTCTTCGAAGCCGCGCAAAGGATCTACGAGCGCGAAGCGCCGGAGATCGTCGGTCCGAAAGACTACAAGGGGCTTCCTCAGCCCGACGAAGTCCCTGACAGGAAGGAGGAGATCCAGAACTCAGGTCATTTCGACAGGATCATCACCCGCCATTACCGCTGGGACGAAACCTACGATTCCAGGGGCTATCTGCGTGTCCTGAACACCTACTCAGGGCACAGGAGCCTACGCGACGATACCCGCGAGCGACTCTTCCGCGGCATCGCCGACCTCATCGACACGAGGTTCGGCGGCTGCATCGTCAAGGGCTACTTGACCACGCTGTACGTCGCCAAGAAGAAGTAAGAGAGCTCATACGCCGAACCGCCCCAGAATATTTCTTACCGAATCCAGGTACCCGCCTCCGAAGTAATAGGTGTGGACCAGCAGCGGGTAGAGGTTGTACAGGTCCCGGCGCGTCTCGAGGAAGGCTGTATCTATGCCCCGTATCTCCGCGTAGCGCTTCAGAAAGTCGTTGCCGAAGGAGTCGAAGAGGCTGATGAAGGCGAGTTCGATCTCCGGGTCGGCGTAGTAGATGGCGGGGTCCAGGAACGCAGTTATGCGACTTCCTCGTGCGAGCACGTTGGCGCTCCAGACATCGCCGTGGATGAGCGCCGGAGGGTTGGGCTCCCCGATGAGCTCATCGAGCTTCTCCGACAACCGCTCCACCCGAAGCAGGTCCTCCGCCGGTAGACGACCCGCCTCGTGGGCGACGCTCGCTATGTACATCAGTCTCTGCTCCCTGAAAAACTCTGTCCAGCTCGCGGTCGGAGGGTTGGGCTGGTTCAGGCTACCTATAAGCGTGTCCCGCTCGTGGCCGAAGGTGTCGGAGGTAATGTCGTGCAGCGCTGCCAGGAGCTCTGCGGCGTGGTGCTCGGCCTCTTTCGAGAAGTGGCTGCTGCCTTCGACAAACTCCATCAGGAGCAGCGTCTCGGAGCCGTGGTAGACCTCGGGGACGGGGAGATCGCTCTTCTTCCGCAGGTAGCGGAGCATGTACGCCTCACGCTCCAGGTGCGACTCGCCCTCCCGATCTACCTTGGCGACGAGCGGGGTACCGTCCTCCAGCTCCGCCCTGTACACCTCCCCGATGCAGCCACCTCCGAGCGGACGTACGGAGAGCATCCGGTCTCCGAGATGCGCTTCGACACCTTCGGCGACGATCCTCTCAGCCACGTTACTTCAGGTGCCGCTCTCGGATGTCATCGAGGAGACCCTCGGATGCCTCTTCGACCAGATCCAGGACATGCTCGAACTCATCAGGGCCGCCGGAGTAAGGATCGGGGACCTCACGCTCGGACAAGGTGGCCGAGAAATCCAGGAAGGGCCGCACCACGGCGCTCCCCCCGCAGAGGGCTGAGACCACCCTGTAGTTCTCCTCGTCCATAGTGAGGACATAGTCGAAGTCGTCGCAGTCCTCGGGTGAGATCTGGCGCGCCCGCTGGGCGCCGAGGTCCAGGCCCCTGAGGCCTGCGCTGTGCTGCGCCCTCGTATCAGGCGGGGAGCCGACGTGCCAGTTGCCGGTCCCTGCCGAGTCCACGAAGACTTCTTCCTCGAGTCCCTCGCGCCGCAGGACGTTCTCGAAGACGCCCTGCGAGATCGGGCTTCGGCAGATGTTTCCCATGCAGACGAAAAGTACACGTACCATGAGGATAGATTTTAGGGAACCGCACGGCGTCTTTCAGGCCGTGCTACAAACCTTCTCCGTCGAACCCCGCCTCTCGGGCGCGGATGGCGGCCCCGCTGCTCCAGTGGACGCCGTGCTTGCCTGATCCCCGCCCTTCTCGGCGCGCAGACGGCCTGGCTACCGGCGAGAACTTCCGAACGTCGGGTTTGCTAGACTGACTTTTTCGCACGCTCGAAGAAGGAGGAATCCTATGGCCGAGGTACGCAGGGTGGGGATGCTGACCGGAGGCGGGGACGCGCCTGGGTTGAACGGTGTGATCCGGGCCGTCACGACGAAGTGCGTCGAAGACTACAGCTACGAGGTAGTCGGCCTCAAACGCGGTTGGAAGTCATTGCTCGAGCCCGAGTCCGACACGGTCATGCCCCTGGGCGTGGACGACGTGCGATACATACTGCAGGAGGGCGGCACGATCCTCGGCTCCTCGCGCACGAACCCCTACAAGAACGAGGGCGACGCCGAGAAGGTCGTCAGGCAGATGGAGGAGTTCGGCGTTGACGCCCTAGTCGCCATAGGCGGCGACGACACCCTTGGTGTGGCCAAGCGGCTCTACGACGACTTCGGGGTGCAGGTCGTGGGGTGCCCCAAGACCATAGACAACGACCTATCGGCGACCGATACGACCTTCGGCTACGACACCGCCGTCTCCATCGCTACGGACGCCATAGACAAGCTCAGGACCACGGCGAAGAGCCACGAACGGGTCGTCGTCGTCGAGGTGATGGGGCGGCACGCTGGTTGGATCACCTGGGGCGCGGGCCTTGCCTCCGCGGCGAACGTCACCCTGATCCCCGAGGTCGAACCCGACCTTGACCAGATAGCGAATATCTTCGAGAAACGCGCCGAGAACGGCGAAAAATGGGGCCTGGTAGCCGTGAGCGAAGGCGTGACCCTCTCTGAAGAGTTCATGACCCAGAATGCGGAGACCGACGAGTTCGGCCACGTGAGGCTGGGCGGCATCGCCGAGACGCTGGCGGGGGAGATCGAAGAGCGCACGGGCATCGAGACGCGCCACGTGGTCCTCGGGCACCTGCAGCGTGGGGGAACGCCGACAGCATTCGACCGCATCCTGAGCACCCGCTACGGTCTCAGGGCCGCCGAGGCCGTGAAGGGCGGCGAATGGGGACAGATGGTCGCGCTCAGAGGGAACGAGATCGTGACCGTCGACCTCTCGGAGGCCACCGAGGAGACCAAGACCGTCCCCGACGATCTGTACCAGGACCTCCACACCTTCTTCGGATAGGTAGGGCTATGTTCGAGAGGTCGCGGGTAGAGACCCCTGGCGCCGAGATAGAGCTGGTCCGCGGGGGTGATGGACCCCCGGTCTTGCTCCTCCACGGCAATCCGCAGACCCACGCGATGTGGCACCTGGTGGCACCGCGGCTGGCAGAGGAGTTTACGGTCGTGGCGTCGGACCTGCGGGGATACGGCGACAGTTCCAAACCTTTCGGAGACGAGGATCACTCGACGTACTCCAAGCGCGCGATGGCCGGGGATCAGGCCGCGGTCATGGAGTCTCTGGGCTTCGATACTTTCGCTGTGATCGGGCACGACAGGGGGGGCAGGGTCGGGCACAGGATGGCGCTTGACTACCCGGACCGTGTCACGAAGCTCGCCGTGCTCGATATAGTGCCGACCCGCCACGTCTTCGGTACAGTGGGCAAGGATCTGGCGACAGCCTACTATCATTGGTTCTTCTTGATCCAGCCCTACGACCTGCCTGAGACTCTGATCGGGGCCGAACCCTCTTACTACCTGCACAAGAAGCTCGGCGGCTGGGGCACGAGCCTGGAGACGTTCGCGCCCGAGGTCCTGGCCGAGTACGAACGCTGCTTCGACGACGCCATGATCCACGCCAGCTGCGAGGACTACAGGGCCGCAGCATCCATCGACCTCGTGCACGACGATGCTGACCTGGACGAAGGTCGCAAGGTGGAATGTCCTCTTCTTGCCCTCTGGGGCGGGCGTGGCGTGATGGAGAGAATCTACGACGTTGAGGCTGTCTGGCGCGAGTACGCGAAAGATGTAAGGGGCAAATCTCTCGACGCCGGCCACTTTCTGGCCGAGGAACGTCCCGAAGAGACCACGCAGCAATTGAAGAGCTTCCTCAGGGAGTAGAGCAACTAGCCAGTCTGGCCGTTCTCTGAAGCATGGGCGCCGATGCGGCGGTAGCGTTCGTAGCGGACTTCGCGGAGGGTCTCTGGATCGGTGTCCGAGAGACCGGTGAGCACCCGGTTCAGTGACTTGCCCACGGCCTCGATAGTCGAGGCGGGGTCGTTGTGGGCGCCGCCGAGGGGCTCGGGGATGACCTCATCGACGATCCCGCGTCCCTTCATGTCCGCCGCCG
>JBPCIR010000023.1:0-3768 GCA_051006095.1 Rubrobacter sp.
TGGCTGATACCGCCCGCGGCGCTGATGGTGCATTTGAGCATAGGTGAGATCTACGCTTTCAGCGTGTTCAAGAACCCGCTGGTCGAGCGGTTTGGGACGGGCCTGACGCCGATCGCGATCATCTTCAGCATCGGCATCGTAATGCTCGGCCTGTCAGCGGCGGTGTTCGGCACCTGGGTGGAGCGTGCCGGGCCGCGGGCTGCGATGTTTACCGCCGCCCTGTGCTGGTCGGGCGGGTTTGTCGTCGCGGCGCTCGGCGTCGCCACCACGCAATTGTGGCTGGTGTATCTTGGTTATGGAGTTTTGGGCGGCATCGGGTTGGGTATCGGCTACATCTCGCCCGTCTCCACCCTGATCAAGTGGTTCCCCGACCGCCCTGGCCTGGCCACGGGCCTCGCCATCATGGGCTTCGGCGGCGGCGCGCTCATCGCCTCGCCGCTCACCAGCACGTTGCTCGAAACCTACGCCAGCAACCCGGTGAATGCGATCGTGCCCTCCTTCCTGACGCTGGGGGCCGTGTATCTGGTTTCGATGATGATCGGCGCGTTCGTGGTACGCCTGCCCGCGGAGGGTTGGCAGCCCGAAGGCTGGACTCCCCCCACCGAGGAGGAGACCGGCGACCTGCAGACCACCGCCGACGTGTCGGCGAGCAACTCGATCCGCACGCCGCAGTTCTGGCTCTTGTGGACCGTGCTTTTCTGCAACGTGACGGCGGGGATAGGACTCTTGGAGCAGGCTTCGCCGATGATCCAGGACTACTTTACAGGCATCGCCCCCGCCGCCGCGGCGGGGTTCGTCGGGTTGCTGTCGCTGGCCAACATGGCCGGACGAATAGGCTGGTCCTCGACCTCTGACTACGTCGGGCGCAAGCCCACGTACATGATGTACCTCGGCGTTGGCGCCCTCCTGTACTTCGTGCTGGCCTCGTTCGGGGCGACTTCGCTGGTGCTGTTCCTGCTGGTGACCGTCTTGATACTGAGCTTCTACGGCGGGGGGTTCGCCACCGTCCCGGCCTACCTCAAGGACATGTTCGGCGTCGCGGAGGTGGGGGCCATCCACGGAAGGTTGCTGACGGCGTGGTCGGCCGCCGGCATCGCGGGACCACTCATCATCAACGCAATCGCCGACTACCAGACGGCCGCAGGACGCACAGGAGCGGACCTCTATACTCTCTCCCTGTTCATCATGGTCGGCGTGCTGGCGGTGGGCTTCGTCGCCAATCTGCTGGTCAGGCCCGTGGACCCGAGGTTCCATATGGAGTCCGGGCAGGAAGAGGGACGCGAGAAGGAGTCCACCGCCTCAGGCAGTTCCGGCAAGGCCGCCGGCAGCGAAGGCTAGGGAAGGGGAATCCTATGAGCGAGAGAGCACAGCAGGAGGGCGGAGGGCAAACCTCCTCGAGCACGGCGCTGGTCGTCGTGCTGTGGGCCCTGGTCCTGATACCGCTCCTGTGGGGCGTCTACCAGACGCTTACGGGCGTCGTCGCCCTGTTCGCGGGGGGATGATAGTCGGTCAGCTTGCCGGGCGTCTCTCGCGCCCGGCTTTTTTGTCTGCTACAGCTCTATCCGTTCTGCTCCGGCGTACACGTTGAACCTGCTCCCGCGCAGGAATCCGACGAGGGTCATCCCGAACTCCCTGGCGACGTCGACCGCGAGG
Source organism: Rubrobacter sp. (assembly GCA_051006095.1). GTDB lineage: Bacteria > Actinomycetota > Rubrobacteria > Rubrobacterales > Rubrobacteraceae > Rubrobacter_D. The sequence continues at coordinate 1,654 of JBPCIR010000023.1, forward strand.
CTGCTCGGGGCTGAGATGGCGCACACGACAGGCACGCCCGCAGTAAGGCACTTCTGCAGGATCTCGAAGCTGCTCCGCCCGCTCACCAGGACGACGTGCTCCGAGAGCGGCAGCCTGCCTTCCAGCAGCGCCCACCCGACGAGCTTGTCCGTCGCGTTGTGCCGCCCCACGTCTTCCCGCAGCGCGAGAAGCTCCCCTTCTTTATCGAAGAGGGCAGCCGCGTGCAGACCGCCCGTCGCGTCGAAGAGCCCCTGCGCCTCCCGCAGCGTGTCGGGCAGCGAGTAGATGGTTTCGGCAGAGACCTCGGGCCCTGGCGGAATTACCGGGCACCCACGAAGCTCCAGCTGCTCCAGGCTGGCCTTGCCGCACACGCCGCAGGCACTCGTGGTGTAGAAGTGCCTCTCTAGCGGCCGCAGGTCGAACTCACGCCCGCCGCGCAACTCGACGTTCACGATGTTGTACTGCTGCTCGGCGTCGAGGTCGGGGTCGACGCAGTAGCTGATCTTCAGAACGTCCTCGGCAGAGTTGATGATGCCTTCGCCGTAAAGGAACCCAGCCGCGAGCTCGAAGTCGGCCCCAGGGGTGCGCATCGTAACCGCGACGGTCTGCTTCGTCTGCCCGGCGAGGAGCCTTATCTCCATCGGTTCCTCGGTCGCGAGCGCGTCGGGCCGCACGCGTACCCGGCCGTCTTCGACGACCCTTACCCGCGTCTTCGTCTTGCTCGTGCGCCTGGGCTTGCCCGAGGTCTTCTCCAGCATCGGCCTCTCCTGGTCCTTTCTTCCCAAGAGTGTATCAGCGGCGGCGTGTTAGCATGCATAGACGATGTACCATGAGATCGGGCAACCGGATTGAGGCTGATGGGCCTCCCTAACGTCTCCCGCTACCCCGAGGCGACTGTTCTCAGGGACGAGACGAGCATCCTCATCCTCTTCGGCGGCCCGCACGGGGAACAAGAGATGAACGTCCCGCTTGCGTACGTCGGTGGTGATGCGGAAACGGCAGAGCTTCGGCTGCTCGCGCAGCTACAGGACATCGGCTACAGCGTCAGGCGTGGTGAGTAGGGGTCATCTCGAACGCCCCCGCGCCCACTCGCGCACCTCTTTGAGCCAGGCCGTGCGCGTGGTGGTCTTGCTCTTCTCGACGAAGTCGGTGAGAACGCTGCTCGTGACGGGTGGGAGGACGATGCTCTCGGTTGCCTCTGCGTAGTCGGAACCTTCCAAAATTAGGATCGTCATCCGTTCTCCATCGTAGCGCCAGACCTCGGGGACGCCTATCTGAGCGTAGATGGGGAGCTTGCTGAAGGAAGGACTGGTGATGTCGATCTCGATCACCAGGTCCGGTGGCGGGTCCACGGCCAGGTCTATGCGGGCCTTGCCACGAACCTGGTCCTCGTTCTGGATGTAGAAGCAGGAGTCGGGCTCGAAGCCGCGCTCCAGGTCTTCGCGCCTGAAGGTCGTTGAGCCGAGATCTTCGGCTTCGATGCCTTGCTCCTCGGCCACCGCCAATACGAGCTGTGCTATGCGCCGATTGAACTTCTCGTGTTCGGGCGACGGGCTCATTATCTCCAGCTCTCCCCGGTCGTAAGTAAAACGCGGCGCGCTGTTGTTCTCGTGGTCGGCTAGCAGACGTTCGTAGGTATTCCAACCGATGTTATGAAGAACCACCCTCTGCTCCGCCGGACTCTTGACCGTCTCCATACTGCGATTATAGCCCTCAGGGAACTAGTTATGGAATCGGCAGGATCACATCCGCGGTGTAGAACCTGCGCGAGTGCAACCCCTTCCTCCCAGCATGATGAGTGCCATTCCCGCGGTCCCTCACCCTTCATTCCCGCGAAAGCGGGAATCCACCGCAGCAGCAGCCTCTCCGCGCCTCCAACCGGAGGCGAACTACTGGATCACGTGTCAGCCGGTGATGTTGCCCCGCGACCACCCGCGCACCCGGCGCATCCAGGTCACGATATCTAGTGAGGAGCTTTCTTCGATTAGACTGGAGAGGGCTTCGCTCGTGAGAGGTGAGAGGGTCTTGCTCACGGCTACCTCAATGTATTCTTCGCCGCGCAACTCGAAGATCGCTAGCCTTTCGCCGTCGTGGCGCCAGATCTCGGGGATGCTT
>JBPCIR010000024.1:0-11349 GCA_051006095.1 Rubrobacter sp.
CTCGGCCCGCGGGGCTACCATCCTCGACGCCGACGACAAGCAGCCCGCCCCTCTGCGTGAGACCGAGACTCTGACCGTCGGGGAGGCGCACCGGCTGGCTCAGGATGCCTAGGTAACCGCGCTTGACAGAGCCCCGCTCCGAGAGCGTCCCCGCGGTACGCCAGGCTATTTCGGCCGGGATGGCGAACGCCGCGCCGCGTCCCCAGCCCGAGACCAGGATGCCGAGTACGTTCCCCCGAGCGTCGATCAGTGGTCCACCCGAAAACCCGGGGTATGGTGTCGCGTCGGTCTGGATGTAACGTTCCAGCCGCGGGCCCCGCCGGGAGCGGACCGGGCCTCCGACGGCGCTAACCACCCCGAGGGTAGCCCTAGGACCCTCGCCGCGAGAGTGGCTTCCCACGGCCAGCGAGATCTGGCCGACACGGGCGTCACCTTCGGCGGGCGTGACCGGCTCGATGTCCAGTCCCTCAACGTTCAGCACAGCGAGGTCAGAGGAGTGATCCCTCCCAGCGAACCGCGCGGAAAGGGTCCTTCCGTCGGCGGTCTCTACCGACAGGTCTTCCTCGCGTTCGAGCACATGGCTCGCCGTCAGCACCGTGTTCTGTGCAATGACCACGCCGCTCCCCGAACGACGCCTCCTGCCGTTAACCCGCACGACCGACGCCGCCACATTCTCTACCGCATCCGCCATGCCGTCAGACAGAGCGGCCAAAGTATCCGTGTTCTGCATAGTCCTCTCCTAGTCCTTTTGGTTTACACGGATAACTCTATCCCTGGACTAGAGGCCAGGCATCACCCGTCCGGCTAGTTTCCGCCCGGAAGAACGGCTAGTCATCCGCAGGTTCCTAGTCAAGCTCCGTTCCCAGAGAATTCCTGCAGCCTGAAACCTGATGCCTGTAGCCTGATGTTGCGGGTAGAATGAAGAGGGAGGGTGTCGAGGGATCATGTAGCTGCCTGCGCACATGGAAGATCGGAGGAAGGGAGAACATGAACCGGAAGAGGAGGGCCGAAGAGCTGCGCAGCCACCGCTGGTACGGGGTGCGCGACCTGCGCTCGTTCGGCCACCGCTCGCGGACCAAGCAGATGGGCTACGCCGCGGAGGACTACAGCGGGAAGCCGCTTATCGGGATCATCAACACCTGGAGCGACATAAACCCCTGCCACTCCCACTTCAGGCAGAGGGCAGAGGAGGTCAAGCGGGGTGTCTGGCAGGCGGGCGGGTTTCCTGTCGAGATGCCAGCGATGTCGCTCTCCGAGCCGTTCCAGAAGCCCTCGACGATGCTGTACAGGAACTTCCTCGCCATGGAGACCGAGGAGCTCTTGCGCTCTTACCCCGTAGACGGCGCGGTGTTGATGGGCGGTTGCGACAAGACCACACCGGCCCTGCTTATGGGTGCTATCACGATGGACCTGCCTGCCCTCTTCGTTCCTGCCGGACCGATGCTGCGCGGCAACTGGCGCGGCAACGTTCTGGGAAGCGGCAGCGACGTATGGAAGTACTGGGACGAGAAGCGCGCGGGCACCATCGGAGACCTCGAATGGGAAGAGATCGAAGACGGCATCGCCCGCTCGCCAGGTCACTGCATGACCATGGGCACGGCCTCGACCATGACCGCCGTCGCCGAAGTCCTCGGCATGACTCTCCCAGGAGCCTCATCGATACCCGCCGCCGACTCCGGCCACCCCAGGATGGCCTCGATGAGCGGGCGCAGGATCGTCGAGATGGTCTGGGATGATCTCAAGCCCTCGGACATCCTGGACGACCACTCCTACGAGGACGCCGTGACGGCCGTGATGGCCCTCGGCGGCTCTACCAACGCCGTCATCCATCTCATCGCCCTGGCCCGCCGCAGCGGAGTACCCATGGACCTCGCGCGCTTCGACGAGATCTCACGCCGCGTTCCCGTCCTCGCCAATATACGCCCGAGCGGCGAATACCTGATGGAGGACTTCTATTACGCCGGCGGTCTGCGGGCTCTGCTCTCCCGCCTCGAAGGGATGATCCACCTCGACCGTGCCACCGTTGGCGGTCGCGCCATGGGTGAGACGCTCGCCGGCGTCTACGACGATGAGGTCATCAGACCACTCGACGACCCCCTGCAGGAAGAAGGTGGACTCGCCGTGTTGCGGGGCAATCTGGCCCCCGACGGCTGCGTGATAAAGCACTCCGCCGCAGACCAGGGGTTGCTCAGGCATACGGGACCGGCCGTGGTCTTCGACGGCTACGACGACCTCGCCAGACGCATAGACGACCCGAACCTGAAGGTGAACGCAGACTCCGTGCTCGTTCTGAGGGGAGCCGGCCCCGTCGGTGCCCCCGGCATGCCTGAGTGGGGATTGCTCCCCATCCCAAAGAAGCTGCTCGAAAGGGGAGTAAGGGATATGGTGCGCATCTCCGACGCCCGCATGAGCGGCACCGCCTATGGCACCTGCGTGCTCCACATCGCCCCAGAGTCACACGTCGGAGGCCCGCTCGCCCTCGTAAGAGACGGAGACGCAATCGAGCTCGACGTTCCGAATCGGAGCCTGCAACTCGAGGTAGATGAGGGAGAACTGTCCCGTCGCCGCGCCGCGTGGAGCCCACCTCCGAAACCTTACGGTCGCGGCTACGGGGCGATATTCGCGAGGCACGCAACCCAGGCCAATGAAGGTTGCGACTTCGATTTCCTCGCACAAGGACCATCCGTACCTGAACCCGATATCCACTGACCGTCAAAGGCGCCGCGAGGAAACCTGCTCTGTGCGACGGGGTTACAACACTTCTCTCTGCCGCACGATTACCAGGGAACAGGGCGCCGGTCCTGAAAGAATCCGCCGGTGGGGCCGTTGTTGGGGAGTGTCGCCGCCCACACGAGGGCTTCTGCTCCTTCTTCGACGGGTCGTGTGGCGCCTGAGCCCCCCATGTCGGTCTGCACCCACCCTGGGTTGACCGCGTTGACGAGGATGCCGCTCCCGCGCAGCTCGGAGGCGAGGATGCGCGTCAGGGCGTTGAGGGCGGTCTTGGAGACGCGGTAGCCCGGGGAGCCACCACCCATGTCCTCCAGGGCCGCGAGTCCTGTCGAGACGTTGACGATGCGCCCGTAGCCGTTGCGCCGCATGAGAGGAATGGCCAGGTCGCAGAGGCGCCAGGCCCCGAACAGGTTCGCCTCCAGGCTCTCCTTCACCCGGTCGAGGTCGGCGTCTACGCCACGCTGGCCCTCGTCGTTGGAGATGGCGGCGTTGTTCACCAGGATGTCGAGCCGTCCGAACTCCTCCGCGATAGAGCGCGAGAGCCGCTCGACGCTCCCGGGGTCGGCCACGTCCAGTTGGCGGACTATTACGCCGCCAAGGAGTCCGGCCGCAGCGGCCCTGCCCTGCTCACCGTCGCGTGAACCCATGACCACCGTGATCCCCCGCTCCGGAAGCTGCCTGCAGACCTCCAGTCCTATACCCCGGTTTCCGCCACTTACAAGTGCGACCCGCCCGTTATCCATAGTTCGACCTCCCGATCTCCAGGTTCATGCCCAACGATACTAGAACTCCTACCCACCGAGAAGCACGAACGCCGCCTCGACGGCCGCAAGCGGCGACGACGCCACGGACACGTGCCCTTCGAGATCCCAGCCTTCCAGGACCACTACGGGCCGCCCGACCTTTCTGGCAAGCCCTATCTCCGAGAGCGTCCCGTACTCGCCGCCGACAGCGATGACCACGTCTCCTGAGCACACCACAGCCAGATTTCGCGCCTGTCCCGCGCCCGTGGCCACAGAGTACGTAAGATACCCGTTCTGCCTCCGCCGGTCTTCGTCGGGCAGGATGCCTATGGCCGTGCCGCCGACCTCGGTAGCCCCACGGGCTGCGGCCTCCATTACACCTGAGAGTCCGCCACAGACGACGGTTGCACCCCTCTCGGCGACGAGCCTGCCTACCGTATGCGCCTTCTCGTAGAGTTCATTCGTGGCTACGCCTGATCCAACGACTGCCACATACACGTCGCCGGTCATACGTAATCCGGTGGAAGGCTTGTGACTGGAAGTGAGGAGATCCTGCGGCAGTGGATTCCCGCTTTCGCGGGAATGACGGTTTCGCTGGGAGCAAGGGGGTAGGAGTCGCACTCATGCTCTACAGCGCGGGAAAGATCATGCCGATTCCTTATCACAGGGTCGGGTAGCGGCTCGTCTGTCCGAGCAGGTACCTGAGGAGGCTAACGGCCCCTTCCTTGCTCAGGGGCTCGTTCCAGTTGCCGCACTTGGGGGACTGTATGCACGCGGGGCATCCCTTCTCACAAGGGCAGCGGGTGATGACGCCCAGGGTGTCGCGTGCGAGTGACTCGAACGCATCGTAGCCGCGCCTGGAGATGCCGACTCCGCCAGGATAGCCGTCGTAGACGAAGATCGTAGGGAGACGGCTCTGGCGGTGTACAGGTGTGGAGAGCCCCCCGATATCCGCGCGGTCGCACATGGCGAAGAGTGGCAGGAGTCCGATGATGCCGTGCTCCGCGGCGTGCAGGGCGCCACCGAAGCTCTCGAAGCTCGGTCTCGCTTCTCTTGGAAGCGGGGGCAGCGTGATCCAGAGCGCCTGCGTCTCGAGCATCACATCAGGAAGATCCAAAGGGTAGACCCCGACCTCCTTGTCGTCGGCAACCCTGACCTTCTTGAAGTAGGTAACGGAGTCGGTCGTCCTTACCCTGCCCCAGTGGAGCATGGCCCCGTTCGCGAGGTCCCGGGCTTCGACCTCCTCCAGGATCTCCACGTCGGTCTCGACGCGCGGCCTGGTGTAGTAACGATTCGGGACGCGTCGGGCGACGGCGCGGTGGAGTTGGAGATCCAGGCTCTCCACCTCGTATGCGGTGCCGCGGTGGAGGTAGGTGGCGCCTGGATGCAGCTCGCTCGGCGCGCGGGTGGCTTCTGCGGTCCCGATCAACTCTCCTTCGCCGTCGGCTATGAGGACTGTCTCGGACGATGCCGAGCGCAGAGAGATGTTGCGCGCCGGGTTGTCCCCACCGACATAGACCAGGCGGCCCCCGCTCGAAGCCAGCGCCCTGGCCTCCATCATCGCTTTGGCCACGCTCCTGTAGGCAGGCCCGAAGTACTCCTCATCGTCCGCATCGAGCGGTGCCTCGTGGGCGGCGGCTAGCAGGTGCGGGCCGAGGATGTAGGGGTTCTCCATCGTAACCCTGGCCGCCTCGACCCTCCTTCCCAGGACCCTCGGCGGGTTCTCGAAGAGGAACTGGTCGAGCGAGTCGCGTCCGGGGATGTACACGGCGAGGGCCGGGTCCTTGCCGCGTCCGGCGCGGCCCCACTGCTGCCAGACGGAGGCGACGCTGCCTGGGTATCCGCAGCAGACCACGGCGTCCAGCGCACCGACGTCCACCCCGAGCTCGAGAGCGTTGGTCGAGACGACGCCGAGGAGGTCGCCGCGGAAGAGACGGCCTTCGATCTCTCTTCTCTCCCTTGGGGTGTAGCCCGCCCGGTAAGGGGAGATCCTACGCGCCCCTTCGACGCCGAGCCTGTTAGCGGCGTAGCGGTAGATGAGCTCGGCGGCCTTCCGCGTCCTGGCGAAAGCTATGGTCCTGACCCCCTGCGAGACGAGGTTGGCGAAGACCAGAGCCCCCTCCGTCAGAAGGCTTCGCCTCTCCCCCTTCTCCTTGTCGAGCAGGGGAGGATTGCGGAAGACGACCCGCCGCTCGCCCGTGGAAGCACCGTCGTTGTCCACGAGGGCGAAAGGTAGGCCAGTGAGGCTCTCGGCGAGCTCCTGCGGGTTGGCTATCGTGGCGCTCGTAAGGACGAACCTCGGGTCGCCGCCGTGCAGCTTCGCAACACGTCTGAGCCGTCGTAACACCGCGGCGACGTGCGAGCCGAAGACGCCGCGCAGGACGTGCGCCTCGTCGACGGCCACGATCTCCAGGTTGCGCAGGAAGTCGGCCCAGGCTTCGTGGTTGGGCAGGATGCCGATGTTCAGCATGTCAGGATTGGTGAGCAGTATGTTCGCCTTGCGCCTGATGTCAGCGCGGAGGGCGCGCGGCGTGTCACCGTCGTAGGTCGCTGGGTGGACGCCGCGCAGGCCGAAAGCCTTTATCTTACCGAGCTGGTCCTGGGCGAGCGCCTTAGTCGGGTAGAGGAAGACCGCACGCCGGCTCGCCCTGCCGAGGGCGTTCTGGAAAGCAGGTATCTTGTAGCAGAGCGACTTCCCGCTGGCCGTCGCCGTCGCCACCACGACGTTCTCACCAGCCCGAACCCGCTCGTAAGCCTCCAACTGATGCGAATACAACCTGGAAGCACCCATCTTACGCAGCGCCTCCGAGAGCTCGGGCTCCAGATCGGGCATCTTCACGAGCGTCGCCTCACGAGGCGGAAGACTCGCAACTGTATCCCCAAGCGACTCGACCGCCTGGCGGCTCATCGTAGATAGGGAACTTTGGACCCGCGTCTCAGTCATGAATCTTCTGTGAAGTTATCGGCACAGCCCTAAAAAACCTGATGCCTGATACCTGAAGCCGCGGTTTGCAGAATTTGATTCTGCAAACCGCTAAAGCTCGCGCCTTCCGGCGAAGGCCCTTCCGAGGGTCACTTCGTCGGCGTACTCGAGGTCCCCGCCGACGGGCAGGCCGCTCGCGAGGGCTGTGACCCTGACAGGCAGATCCTTCACCTCCTGCGCGATAAAAAGCGCGGTCGCCTCGCCCGTCGTGTTCGGGTTGGTCGCGATGACGAGCTCTGTGGTGCCTTCGTTACGGACACGCTCAAGGAGCTCGGCTATCCGCAAGTCTTCGGGGTCGATCCCGTCCAGGGGAGAGAGGGCGCCGCCGAGGACATGGTAGAGGCCGCGGTATTCGTTGGTCCGTTCCATAGGACCGATGTCGTAAGGGTCCTCGACTACGCAGATCACGGACCCGTCGCGACGGGCGTCGCGGCAGATGTCACACTCATCGGCCTCGGTCAGGTTGAAGCAGCGCTTGCACGGTTTGATCTTCTCCTTGACCTCCTGCAGCGCCTCGGCGAGCCCTACGGCATCCTCTTTCTTGCCCCTGATGACGTGGAAGGCGATGCGCTGGGCGCTCCTCGGTCCGATGGAGGGTAACTTGGAGAGCTCTGTTATCAGCCTCTCTACCGGCCTTGCGTAGGTCGCCAAAGAATCCTTATAGCCCCGGAAGGTTCAGGCCGAGGTCCCCCAGACCGCCGGTGATCCCACCAAGCTTCTTGTTGGCCAGCTCCTGGGAGCTCGTCATCGCCTCGTTGACGGCCGCAAGCACCATGTCCTGCAACATCTCGACGTCCTCGGGATCCACGACCTCAGGGTCTATCTCGATCGAAACAAGCTCCATCCCGCCGGTCATCGTAGCCCTCACGGCCCCACCACCGGCGCTCGCGGTAACCGTCTCCTTCGCGAGCTCCTCCTGGGCCTCCTGCATCTGCTGCTGCATCTGCTGAACTTGCTGCATCATCTTGTTTACGTTCCTACGATTTCCCACCCAGATTCTCCTCTCCAAACGCGCCGCGCACCCTCAAGCTCTTGCCTGGCAACGCGTCTACACGAAGTCCGAGCATAGAGTATACCGTTCGACGCTCCTCGGGTCCGAGGCTGTCCAGAGCCTCAGGGGCAAGTGCGGCGTGGGCCGTCTCACCCACGCCCGGACCGCGGACTTCGCCGACCTCCCTGGCTTCGCCCCTTGCGCATGCGCTCGATGTCTTTCTCGGTGTATCGGCCGAGCTCATGCGTGCCAGACGAGAGGGAGCAGAAACCCAAGTTTAGGACACCGCACCCGTATCCATCGGAGCGAATACTCGATCTACGCAGGACGCTGCATACGTGTTTCTCAGGATCTTCCTTCTAGGACGTTCGTGAATAAGGGCATAAGGAAGGACCGGGGCTGCCAGGCCCCGGCCCGAAGGTGCCGCTGCAAGAAGTTGCCGCTAACCCTCCCGAGGGGTGAAGAAGCCCTCGACACTGATGACCCCTGTGAAAGTCTCGCCAGTTTCCGGATCCACCAACGTCTCAGGGGGAGCGGTGCAGGTTACAAGCTCGCCTTGAATACCCGTCTGGTTGCCCTGTCCCGTTGACAACGTATCTGAGAACAGTATCTCGCCGGTGTCCGGGTCTATGCCCGTAAAAATGATCTCTCTGATCACAAGGTTGCTCGTGCTATCCACCACATTGACCACTGGGGCACTGTTGTTCACGTTCGTCACGAACGTTACTTCTTCTCCGCCGCAATTTAGGGTAAAGATCTGAGCGTTCTTGCTGTTTACCGGATCAGCAGATGCGATCCCCATCGCCAAGAGCGTCGTGACGATGAGGGACAATACCGCGATTATCCCTATTCTCCTCAACATCTAGGTCTTCTCCTTCCCATCCTCCCGATTTGCGTAAAGCTTCGCGTCTCTCTGTCGAAGTGTTACTTCTCCTCCTCCTCTACTTGGCCAGCCTCTCTTCTTGTTGGCAGTGTAGATGGCACCCCTTAGCTGGCTCTTAGCTGGAAGGCCCAAAAGCATAGGTAGAACCACCTATTTTTCGACGATATCGCGCAGCACTCCTTTCGTCGTTCATCTCATGGACCTCTAGCGAGCACGTTTCTTTTATGGGCCGGGCAGCTACACCTCCTTTGGCTCTACTAGCGGACACTCCGACCGTCGTCGGTAAGATAAGCATCGAGCAGACATGGGGGGCAGCGGATCGCCCGAATGCGGGACTGTTTGTGGTGAATGTTTTTAGTCTGCTTCGCCTCTAAGGAATAGAAGAAGGTCAGCGGAGAGTCCTGCCTGCGTACTGGTCGAGTATCGGCCCTACGGGCGCAGAGATGATCAGAACGCTACTTCCTCTCGTATCCCATGTTCACTGTCCTGGCCACCCCGTCTCGACTCTTCCTTTGGTCGCCACAGGACATGATCGTAGGGGACGCCGGGTGTTTCGGCTTCTAGCTCCGCTTGTCGTTGGGTCAGGCTCCCCGAGCGCCACCTCTTTGTCTCCGCTTTCATGGCTTGCACTTGCGTATACCATCCGCATTCTCCCAGGGCTGCCTTTAGTGCCCTCCTTTGAGAGGAGCGCCACGCGGACGTAGTTGACGACCCCGACGTCTAATACGGAAGTGCTGGCCCGAAACGGGTACCGGTTGCGAATACGCTAGCGGCGGAGCGCGCCGGCTCGTGTCTCGGCCGGTTCGTCCGTCCCTGAATGGTCGAGTTGTTGGGATAGAGTGAGTTGCGCTCCGCACCCGCACACGAAGGAGGTGCTCCCGCAACACCACACCGAAAGCGGACCGCCGAGCACCGTTCTCTCCCCGCACCCTTCGCACACCAGCACTACATTCCTGACGGAGCCTTCCATGCCACTCTCCTCTCCGTTGGTAGCGGCCAACTTCGCATACAGGTGCCCCCGTTACAACGTGAACCATCTTCGACCTCGTTGGCGCCGTGCTTAAGCTATGGGATGCTGAGTCTCATGTCGAGATTCAGACTTTAGGAACTAGGAATTGCGAATTAGGAATTGGTGCCGAGTAAGCAAACAATTCCTAATTCAGATTTCCAAGTCCTAGTTCTTATCGAAGAGACCTGCCTCGCGGGCTATCTCGAAGACCTCACGCTGGTCGCGGATCTTATCGTCCCCCATCGATGCCGGCTCGGAACCGCTGTTCTCGGCGACCGTCCCGCCAGATCCATTCGGACTACCAGTTTCTGGCGGGCTCTCCTGGGATACCGGCGCGTGTTGCTCCATCGGGGTCGGTTCTTCTGCGGTGCTCGTGGCCGATGCTTCTCCTCCTGCGGCCCTGATCTCGAGTCGCGGTTTCGAACCCAGGCGCTCCTCGAGGACTCCGGCCAGCTTCTCGAGATGCCCCGAATCCTTCGCCATCCCGACGTGGAAACTCTGCTCCTCGGGGTAGACGAGCCGCAGCACCTCACCGTCGAAGCTCTCGACCCGCGCCTCGCCGTATACCGCGGCCGTGAGCGCCTGCCTGCGGCGCTTGAGCTCGCCCATGATTGCTTGCCACTCGGAGGCAAGGTCAACATTGGTCTCACGCTGGGCGTCGGGGTCTTCCAGAACCGAAGGTTCGTCGGAAGGCGCACTCGACTCCACAGCTTCCTGCGGGGACTCTCGTTCCGCAGGCGGCTCCTCACGCACGGTATCAGTGGCGGCCCGCGGGGAGTTCGTGACGACGCCTCCGTTCTCTACCGCTTTTTCGAGCGTCTCGAGGCGGGCCAGGATGGTTGCCATATCCGGTTCGGTGTAATCGCGGGTTAGCTTGAGGAAGACGATCTCGAGCTCCAGTTTCGGGTCTCCGCCGCGTCGTATAAGGCTCAGGGCGTCGTCAAGCGCTGTGACGAGCCGCACGACCTCGGCCGTGGGAACGGCGTTCGCCTGCTCTTCGAGCGGGGGGCGTTCCTCGGCCCCGACCCCGGCGAGTGCGACCTCGGGGGCGTAAGGGAGGAGCATCAGGTTGCGAAGGTGCGCGAGTAGTTCACCGACGAACTGCGCGAGATCCTTCCCCCCGTTGGAGAGGCGGTCCACTATACGCAAGGCGTCAGCGGCCCTGCGTTCGTGCAGGGCGTAGGTAGTCTCGATCAGCGCCTCGGGGCCGACGCCGCCGAGCAGTTCGCGCACCATGGAGGCCGTGATCGTACCCTCAGCAAAGGACGAGAGCTGGTCCAGAAGACCCTCAGCGTCCCTGAAGGAGCCCCTTCCCTCGCGTGCGATGACGGTCAGGGCCTCAGGCTCGACTTCGATGCCCTCGGCCTCGGAGATCTCTCCGAGCTTCTCTACAAGCGTCTCGACGCTCGGACGGCGGAAGTCGAAGCTCTGGCAGCGGCTGATAATCGTCGGCAAAACCTTGTGCTTCTCCGTCGTGGCGAGCACGAAGACGACGTGCTCGGGCGGCTCTTCGAGCATCTTGAGGAGGGCGTTGAAGGCCTCGGCCGTCAGCATGTGGACCTCGTCTATGATGTAGACCCTCATCCTGCCGGCGACGGGTGCGAGGTTGACCTTGTCCCTGAGGTCCCGGATCTCATCTATCCCCCGATTGGAGGCCGCGTCCATCTCCAGAACGTCCATCGAGGAGTTGCCCATTATGGCCCTGCAACTGTCGCATGTGCCGTCGGGCTCGGGTGTAGGCCCCTTCTCGCAGTTGAGGCCCATGGCGAGCACCTTCGCCGTGCTCGTCTTCCCCGTCCCCCTGGGGCCCGAGAAGAGGTAGGCATGCGAGACACGGTCCGTCTCGATGGCACGCCGCAACGTGCGTACCACAGGCTCCTGACCAACGATGCTGCCGAAACGCCGTGGCCGCCACTTACGGTAGAGCGTCGTGTGTTTCATCGGAAGTACCTTCGGGTTATCTGACTCACGTGTCTAGTATAACTGACGCCTCGTCTCGAACCATCGGGG
>JBPCIR010000025.1:0-7427 GCA_051006095.1 Rubrobacter sp.
TTACATGCTGGGAAGAACGTCGCGGAGGCGATCAGATCCACCTGTTATCTCGGGGGTTATCCGACCTGGCGGCGGGTTCGCCCGGCCGGTTGCGTCTTTTCCACCAGGACACTACGAGCGGAATGACTATGGCAGTCAGGAGAGTCAAGAAGATCGGCACAAGCACCTGCCAGCGGCGGTCGATAAAGTCCGCAAACTCCTCCAACCGTGTGGCGCTTACGTGGACACTGCCCTCGTACGGCGACTCCTCGAATGAACGGATCCTCTCTCCCTTCGATGTGGCCGCATATTGTGTGATGTTCAGGAATAGAGCCTGGTTGCCCGTCTGACTCGCGAAGATATCCCATCTCCATGTGATGCTTGCGTCGCGACGGACACTTTGTCTTCGCTCGTCGAACCACCTGATGTGAAGGCCTTCATCGGATGTTATTTTCGGCTCCATTTCATCCCCTAGTTGTAGGCAGTTAGCCTCGACCTTACCGGCCCCCTCGGCCTGGGCCACCTCCCTCTCTAGTTGCTTGATGGAGCGCAAAGCCTTTGGCGCCACAACGAGTCGCGCCGCGTCATGATCCTTCCAGTGCATCTCCGTAGCCGGAGCATCGAAGCTCATGTTACCCCTGAGCACGTGGAGGGTTGTATCGGTCAGCGCCACAGTCGCGGCACATTGGCCACCACCGGCAGCGGCCTTCGGGTCGGCACCTTCTTCCCTGGCAGCGCGCGATGCCCTGGTTCGCGCCTTCTCACGGGAAGGGAGACCTGCCGACCGATCTTCACCCGCATCTGCCGTAGCGGAAGCACTTGCTGAAGCGGATGCGCTCGCTGAACCTGATGCGCTCGCTGAGCCTGATGCGCTTGCGCTGGACGACCCGGTGGTCGAAGCTGGGGTTGTCTGTTCGGCCGGGACGGAGGTTGTTCGCTGCTGAGCCAGGTATGCGGCGGGCTGGACGTCAAGCTTTGACATCGCGCCACCATCGGTGGCACCCTCCTCGGTCGCTCTCCTCATGGTCTCTTGAGCGGCTTGGGAAGCGGCATAAGAGGCAGCGGCGGCGATCTTCGTATCCTCTGCATTGACCTTGCCGTCGCCGTTGACATCCTTGTCAGCAGCATCCTCCATGCTTGCCTCGATGATCTCGAGCTCTCGGGTCAAGTTGCCTACTGCAGCGGCGCGTTCGACGGGCGAGCCACCGGGCGTACGCGCGATGATTTCTTCGCACATCCCACGTGTAATGTTGATCTTGTCGAGATCAGCATCAACGATGTCTTCAGCCACCAAAGCATCCTCGTAAGGCTCGATGGAGCCTTTCGTAGAATGGTTATCGATGCACTGCTCGGCCGTCAGTACGTGTTCGCTGGTCTTATCGACCTTTGCAGTACCTGCGCAAGCCAACAAACTCATGCTCACGATAGTCACAGTGGCCGCACAGCCGGCTACTGTTAGGCTCTCGTCAAAGTACGATCTCATTCGCTGACCGCGCCGCTCCTCTGTCCCGCGTTCGACCTCTTATTAGAGCAGCGAGCGATGAATACTCGATGAATTTCTCGCGTGAATCAGAAAGACTTGGGCCAGGTCCGTGGTATCCGAAGCCCGCCTTTGGTGCCCGAGGGGGCAGAAGGAACGGCTTGGAAGCCCAGCGCCTCGGACTCGGCTATCTTGCCTTCGCCTCCAGGTACTCTACCAGCGCCTGGAACCTGGGATCTTCGATAGGATCGGTCAAATGAACCGTGTGGCTGTGCTCGGGGCTCGTCACCGAGATGGTGTACCGAAGATAGTCCGCCGCCCCGAGACGTCTGGAGCGGTTTGCAGGCTACGGGCATCAGGTGTCAGTGAAACCAAGCTGACTTGCTGAGTTGCTGAAATGCTTGCAAAGAGGGGCACCCTCTTTGCAACCTGCTCTAGGTGACAGCGTCGTCCTGCATCGGCTCCCGCATCATCTTGCGGAAGGCGGCCCGTTGCTCCGGGGTGCCGAGGACGCCGACCGCGTCGCCGGACTCGAGCGCCAGGTCTGCACCGGGGTTCGGGATCACCTCCTCCCCCCGCACGACGGCCAGGATCGATACCCCTGTCTCGCTCCTCACTCCGAGGTCCCCTATGGTGTAGCCGAGGATGCCACTCCCGGTGGGACTCTCGCCCTGGTTCCCTTCGGGGACTCGTCCCTCTGGCAGCCTCACCCACTCTACCTCGATCGCCCGCGAGGCCTGCCTCAGCCTCCCGAAGAGCCCACCGCCTTCCTCTGATGGCCCCTCCCCGGAAATGGTGCTGTATAACTCACGCCGCACGCCGTCGGCGAAGTTATGGGCCTCCTCCGCCGCGACCCCGAAGCGCGCGAGGGCCTGGCGCGCCAATTCGAGGCCGGCCTCCAGCTCCGGCTGTACCGCCTCGTAGACACCGAGGCGGCCGAGGTCTTCCAGTTGCCCTACACTCTCAGCCCTGACAAGGACGTCGGCGTCAGGGGCGAGCGACTTCACCCGTTCGACGGCGAGCCTGGCCGCTATGGCGTCGGGAACGCTCACGACGACAATGCGCGCCTCGCCGACCCCGGCGGCCTCGAGGACGGGTAAGGTCACGACGTCGCCGTAAACGGTTGGGAAGCCCGCCGCCTTCGCCTCGTCGGCGCGCCCCGGATTGGCCTCGACGACGACGAACGGCTTCTCGAGCCTGTAGAGAAGCCTGGCGACGAAGGAGCCGACCCGGCCGTACCCGGCGACGATGGCGTGGTCCCGAAGCCCTCCTTCAAGCAGGTTGAAGGTCTGCAGCGGTTCTCTCGGGAACCTCCGCCGGTACCGGCCGTAGAGGATCGGTGCGAGCCGGGCGGCCAGGGGGGTCATGGCCATCGTGATGGCCGCGGTGGCGAGCACGAGCGAGTAGGTCTCCTGGGAGATGGCCTCAGTGCTGATCCCCTCCCTGGCGAGCAAGAACGAGAACTCTCCGACCTGAAAGAGCCCCAATCCCACCGCGAAGGGGGCTATGTTGCCGTAGCCGAAGACCCTGGTGATGCCACCGAAGATCAGACCTTTGACGAGGAGGACGAGCACCACGACGAGCGCGATGGTCCCGAACCTCGCCCAGAGGAAGGAGGGGTCGATCAGGAGCCCGACCGAGACGAAGAAGATCATGGCGAAAACATCCCTCAAGGGCTCGACCTCGGCCAGGGCCTGGTGGCTGTAGTCCGACTGGGAGAGGACCATCCCTGCCACGAACGCCCCGAAGGCGAAAGAGAGCCCGACGAGGTAGGTCGCGTACCCGACGCCGACGCCTACGGCCACAACGGAGACCAGGAAAAGCTCGCGCGAGCCCCAGGCCGCAAGACGCGCCAAAAGCAGAGGTAGTATCCGTGAGCCAAACAGGAGCATGGCGGCGATGAACGCCGCCGCCTTCAGGACCGCGAGGCCAAACTCGGGAAGGCCTTCCCTCACGTTCTCCAGGACAGGCAGCACGGTCAGGAGCACTACGATGGCGAGGTCCTGGACGATGAGCATCCCGATCATCACCCTGGCCGACAGGGTGCCAAGGACACCCTGCTCGCCTAAAGTCTTGAGGACAACCGCGGTGCTGGAGAGCGAGATCAGGGCCCCCAGCCACACCGACTCGACCCACCCGAGATCCAGCAGCAGGCGGCCAAGGACGTAGCCGAAGGCGATCGTCAGGAGCATTTGCAAGGGGGTGCCGAGCAAGGCGATGCGACGCACGGGCGCGAGCTCCTCAAGGGGGAAGTGCAGACCGATAGTGAACAGCAGCAGCGCCACCCCGATCTCCGCCAGGAGCTCTATCTGGTGCACGTTCCCGACCGTAGGGCCGAAGGTGTTCGGGCCGACGAGGACGCCGGCGGCGATGTAGCCGAGGATCAGGGGCAGCCTGAGGCTTCGGGCCACGATCCCTCCCAGGAGGGCGGCCACCAGGATGAGCGCTATGTCGCCTGCGATCCCCAAATCCTGTCCTTAACTCCAGGTATCGTGATGGTGTGCGAAGACATCGAGGAGTATATCGCCCGAAAGCGCGTGATTTGAGGTAGGCTATCGCAGCGGATCGTAAAGCCCGAACCAACGAACTCACGGGAACGGTCGTGGGAGGACAATGCTGAAAACAATACTCATCACGGGTTCTATAGGGATGGTCGTCGGCTTTGCCGGCACGCTGTTGACCTTGTTTGGGGGTGGTAGCGTCAGGGTGGAGTACCTGGAGTTCGTCGTGGCGCTGCTCCTTTTCCTGGTCATGCTGGTCGGTGCGTACTGGTTCGTGGTAGGCGAGCCCGGCACGAGAGAGGGAAGGCAGAAAGAGAAGAAACGCTAGGCGCCTGAGGGTGGGCTTCCCCCGGTAAGACGGCTCTCCGCTGCTTTTGGTGCAATGGAAGGCGAATGAGGCAGTTCTCTGAGCCGCACGTCATCAAACGTCATCAAGCTGCCCCCAGGACACGCTGGCGCAGCATCGAAAAGCTCGCTCTTCCATACATCTGCCTCTTGATCAGCTTCAGCTTGTTGATCTGGCCCTCGGTCTGTCCATTGCTATAGGGCAGAGTTGGTGCGGCCTCAACTCCAGAGTGCTCTCGTTTGAGCCCCATGGCGAAGGTTTCGAAGGCTTTGACGCCGCTGTCGAGAGCTTCCCCGAGCCAGCGATCGAGTTTCGCGGCTTGCCCATTGTCGCTTCTGTGCTTGATCATCTTCTCGAAGCGCTGGATGAGCGGGTGGATCACAGCAACTTCGGTAGAGGCTTTAAGCATCTCATCTAGCGCCACACGCTCGGCCGTCTCCAGGTTCTCGGGATCGCTCAGAAGCAGCCACACCAGCCGCTTCGGGGAAGGAGCGCGATCTTCCTTGCCGAGTGGCTCCCCCAGAGTGAGTTTCCGGCAACGCTCGGTCATGGAGTCGCGGTAGTGGCCTGGTGTAGAGGGCGCCGGTTCTTCTCGACGCTGCCTGGCCCACTCCAGCACCCGCTTTGGAGTGCCGGGATAACCCTGCTCCTTAATCTCCCGCCACAGCTGCGAGGCGCTGCGACAACCTTCTTGCTAGCGTTTGCCGAGACAGGGCTCGAAGGAATCGAGCATGCTGGGCTGGCGTGGAGGACGGCGTCGCTCCGGAAAGGAGTCGGCATGCACGTTGCGCCTGACGGCTTCGCGGCTCAGCCCGAGCGTGCGACAGATGGCCAGCATGTTCATTCTCTGTGAATGGAGCCTCTTCACCTTCTTGTAGTTCGCCAGGCGTTTGCGACGCGCGGCCTGTGAAGCATCTCGTTCCTTGGCCGCGCGCGGCTTGGGAGTGCGCTCGTATGAGGAAGGCTCTTGACCACTGGAGGAAAGGATCTTGACTGCGCAGAGTGCCTGGTGGTTGTGCTCCAATACACGCTCGGCAGCCTCCCGCAGATTCTTCAATAGATGCCAGCGGTCGAGGACCTCTACAACATCGGGGGCGCTCGCTTCTATGCCACGTTCGTACTCTGTGGAGCGATCCCGGCTGATGACTCTGAGCGATGGATGCTTTCTCACCCAGGCGGCCAGTGTTTCCGCCGAACGGTCAGGCAACAGCTCGATGGGACAGTGTCGCTGTTGATCTACGATGATCGTCCCATAGCGCCGACCGCGCAGCAAGGCAAAGTCGTCTACCCCGACCACCTCGGGCGCTGGATAGCTGGCAATCGCGGCGTCCCGAATGTAACGTAGCAACGTCGTCGGGCTGACGCTCATGCCCAGACGCCTGATCAGTCTAGCGCCTCCCTCTCCACCGAGCGTAAAGCCCACCAGTTCCAGAACCTCGCGTAGTCGCGTTGTCTTGCGGGCGTAGGGCTCGACGAGGACGGGCAGACGCTCGGTGAAAATTCGGCGGGGGCATACCGTTCGTGGACAACGGAACTTCCTCACGCGCAAAAGCAACTTCACGTGTCGTCCGCTCCAGGGCAGATCTGCTACGGTGCGCCGGTAATGGCTATGCAGCCGGTGTGTCTCGTGCCCGCAGACGGGGCAAGCCACCGGCACGGAAGTACTCTCCAGGGTAAAAGAGATGGTGTCGTCCCCGATGAAAGTCTCTGCGAGTTGAAGGCCAGATACTTTGGGCAGCAGTCTCATGGGTAACTTCGATGACTGTTTCATGCTCCGCTTTGTAGCTCATGGATCTACTTCTCGCACCAAAAGCAGCGGAGAGCCCTAACGGGGGAATCCCAGTCACCGAAGTGGTGCATCTGCCCCTTACCCCTATGACGCTACTCTCCACGCAATGACATGTTACAGTTGTATCTAGTGCGTGAACCTCGCGCGTCGGCGCAGGACCGCTACCTGCCCTCCTTCTAGACCAGGGCTAGCTACCCGGGACCCTACTCCGCAACTGCCAGCGGCAACCAGCGCTCAAGAAGAAGGGCGGATCGGCATGAGGGTGGGGCTCAGAGAAACCTACCGCGTGCCACACCTGCGCGGGGAGAAGGGGTAAAGTCCATATGGCGCACAAGATTCTCGAGCGCGTCCAAGCGCACTACGAGGGCCGCGAGATGCCGTTCGGCAAGGTCTACGAGTGGCACAACGCCTATGTCGGCCTTGAGTGCGACTGCGGCCAGAAGTGGATCCTTACCGCTGCGAGCACCATAACCACCTGTAGTCGGTGCGGCACTGACTTCGCTACGTTCGTCCACGACATCCATCAACACGAGGAGCACCTGCCGGATAATCTCACCCACCCCTGGTTCTACGATGCCAGAGAGCGGGCACAACAACACAAGCGTGATGAGGCCGCTTATCTTGAAGGCTCGCCCTGGCGTTACAACGATATTACGGCGGCCGATGAGGAGTAAGCCGAAGACTACCGGCGCGGGCTTTGAAGGGTGAAGGCTGAGAACCGAAGGAGAAGAAAGTCCATGCGAGCCGAACAAAAAATGAACGAGATGGTGGAGGAGGTCCTGTTGAGGCAAGCGGAGGTCCGCGCCCAGCGAACCGCACAGCCGCTCGACGAGGCGCGCGCGGCCGTCCTTGAGACCCTGGCCGGTCGCCAGCTTAAAGAGTTACGAAGCGGCCCGCACCAACACGAGGAGGCGCGCTTCTGGCAGGCTAATCTCCTGTTTGAGCGCGTGCGCGAGCAGGCTGGACATCCTGTATAGCTTGGGCCGTCTGGGTTGGGGCTAGCAGCGAACTTCGCCCCAAGGGGGTTCTAGGAAGTCAATGCTGGTCGCTCCTGAGAGTGGCCCTGGGGTACCCTAGTGCACCTCCAGACAAGTGGGTAGTCAATGGTTATCCTACACACTATGAAACGACCCATCTACGTGCGTGCTTTGACCGACGCCGAGCGCAACACCCTGGAGGCGGGATTGCGCTCGGCGGATGCCTTTACATTGCGCCGTTGCCAGATCCTGCTTGCCAGCGCCGACAGCCAGAACCCCTACCAGATCGCTGCCAACCTCGGCTGTAACCCTCAGACGGTGCGTAACGCTATCCACATCTTCAATGAGAAGAGCC
>JBPCIR010000026.1:0-11533 GCA_051006095.1 Rubrobacter sp.
TACCCGCTGTGAGAAGCGGTTCCTGTCGTCTCCTTGGGAAGCATGTCGGCCGCGTGGAGGGTTTCTTCGAGGACCTTACGGCCTTCGGGGGCGCGAATAAAGCGTTGGTGGGCTCCCTGGTACCAGCCGATGCGCGGCTCGTCCCAGTGGCGCCAGAGGCTGTGGGCCTGGACCGGCGGCACCACCCTGTCGACGACACTGGCGAAGATCGCCCTGCGCTCGTGTGGGACTACGGGCTCGAGCTCGAGCGGAGAGACGGGACGCAGCAGCGCTTTGTAGGTCTCCTCACGGATGCCCTCCGCGCTCAGAGAGTGAGTCGCGACGGCGAGCGCGTTGGCCCAGAACAGGTGCGAGGGGTCGCCGGCCGGGTTGCCTGCCACAACGCAGTCGAGATCTTCTTCCAGCGAGGCGAGTAGTGAGACAGCGTAGCCGCCAAGAGAATGTCCCAGGGCGCCTATGGCCGGTGCTCCTTCGCTCTTGCGCAGCCACCAGACGAGCCGCCTGAGGTCCCACATAGCCTGCGCGCCGGTGTGCAGAGTGTCCATGACATCGCCGGAGAGCGTCCGTTCTCCGCTGATAAGCCCGCCGGTATCGCGCGGGCCGTGCATGGGGAGAACGGGCATGATCAGGTTCAGCCCGAGCTCCTCGTGCAGGTACTCCGGCTGGAAGCGCATCATGCTCTTGTTCAGGGTGCCCATCATTATACCGTGGACGCAGATCAGCCACGGCCGATGCTCATCCTTGTGGCGCAGGATCCAGGCGCAAGCGGTGGGGTTGCGTTTGTACGAGAGCCAGCGCTCGCGCCCCGGCTCGTCTTCGTGCGGTTCGTAGAGGCTCTCGAAGGTGAGGTGCTCGACCTCCCTCCCCTTGTGTTCGATGTTTTCGATATCCGGGTCCTCCAGGGGCGGCGGGTCCCTGTGGTAGGTGGCGGGATTGGCGAACCAGCCCTTCTCATCGAACAGGGAATATGCCTCTGTAGCCTCGCGATGGACACGGACGGCGATCGTACCAACCGCGACGGGCCAGCTCGTGAGGATGAGGCCGCACATCATCAGCTCGTTCACCGCGGCCCGCGCGGCAAGTTTGGGTCCAGTCTCGGGCGCGGGGACGCTGGAAGGGCAGCGATGCTGCCCCAGGGCCAGATAGCCCGTCGCGAGAAAGCTCGCCGCGGAACCTATCGCGAGTACTAGCGCGGCCAGTGGACCTATGAGAAAGGTCGCTGGCACAGACAGGACCACCCCTAAGACGGAGGCGAGCGCCATGAACTGGAAGGTCCTGGCTTCGACGGCCCACAGAAGACTGGATAGCCCCGTGCCCAGCAGCAACGCCCCCGGTACAGCCCCGAGCAAGACCGCGGGCAGGCCGCCACGCGCCGCAAGCCACAGCCAGAGCGCGCCCGTAAGCATTGGGATGAAAGCCGAGAAAGACCACCACTGTGAAGTTATGGACTCCAGAACAGCGCTGTCGTCAAGGTTATCTCTCCCAGGTTGCCGTTCGCCCATAGACCAACCTTTCTCCGACGCCAGATAGCTACGACCGATCCATTCTAGACCTTGACACCCCTTGCAGCGATGAGGGGCTGCCTTCATGCAAACGGCGGAGGATACGGTCAGTTGTCTGAAGCGCTTACAGACGCCTGAATTCCTCTGGATCGACTCCCGCCTGTCTCAGGATGCTTCTGAGCGTTCCGACTGCTACTTCGCGGTGCCGTGGCACGATGGCCGTTCTGGTTCCACTTTCGGTTCGCCTAGCAAATTTTACGTGGCTCCCTTTCTGACCTACCTGTGTGAAGCCTGCGGCCTCGAGTTTGCGCTTGACTTCACGATAGGGCAGTGGCCTAAACGGCGCCAACCTCAACCTTTATGGTTTTCACCGGCGGCGCGGTAGTAGCCAGTGGGGGTTCGAAGTGCAACTCTAATGCTTCGCGCAAATTCTCCAGCGCCTCGTCTTCGGTGGTGCCCTGACTCGCCACGTCAACTTCCAGACACTGCGCCACGTACAGGTCTTCCTCTCGCCATACGCTCGCTGAGAACGTCTTCTCCACTCCCGGCTTCCTTTCTTCGTCCGTTCTGCCGCTACCGATTTTAACCAGGTTGCTTCGAGGTGGCAGGTTCTACTCGTACTGGACAGCCTCGACGATGCTTTTGCGGGCGGCTGAACGTGCGGGGAGGAGGCCGGCGAAGACGCCTATGAAGAGACCTGAGAGTAGGGCGGCGAGGGCTGGTAGTTTGGGGTAGTAGAAGTCGATCTCGAAGCCTCCCGCGCTAGAGCCCTGGACGAAGAGGTAGCCGAGCAGCGAGCCAAGGGCCACGCCGACGAGGCAGCCGATCAGGCTGATCACGATCCCCTCGTCTATGATGAGGCGGCCTATCTGAAGCCGCGTCGTCCCGACGGCCCTTAGTATCCCGATCTCACGGGTGCGCTCGAAGACGCTCATGGACAGGGTATTGACGACCCCGAAGGCGGAGACGGCCACGGAGACGCCCATAATGGCGTAGAAGAAGACGTATTGGCGGTTGAAGTCGCTCTCTATCTGCGCCTTCCACTCGGCATTCGAGTACAACGTGAATTGCGGGTAGTCTCTTAGAACCTCCTCGATCCTTTGCTCCAGTACACCGCGGTCGGAGCCCGACCTTGCCTTCACCGCGAGGAACTCGCTCTCGGTCTCGTTGAAGTCGTTGGCGAGGATCTCTTTCGACAAATAGATGCCCGTCCCGCCGCCGATAACGTCGTTCTCGAGGATTGCCTCGACCGGGTACTTCTTCCTGCCTTTCGGGCCGGGAATCTCTATCTTCGATCCCACACCGAGCTTGCGGTCGTCGGCGAACTGCTTGCCCACCAGGGCGCCGCCGTCTTTCAGTTTAGAGAAGGCGTCTGCGTCTCCGGCGGCGTAGTTCATGCGGAAGATCTCGGGGTAGTTCTCGTCGACCCCGAAGACGGCGTCCACCTTCTTCCCGTCCTGGCGGAAAGTCGAGACGATGCTTGTCGTCTTCTCGACGCCGCCTACGCGCCCGATCTCCTCGGGCAACTTCGCGGAGAAGCCGGCGTCTGAGTTCTGCTCTGTGGGCTGCACGACGTAGTCGCTGCCGAGGGAGCCGTCGAGGTAGTCCCGGATCGAACCGAGAAGACTGCCGCCCAGCGCGGAGAAAGCCACGACGAGTGAGATACCGACCATGAGGGCCGACGCCGTAAGCGCCGTCCTTCCCCTGTTGCGCGTCGCGTTCGCCGCCGCCATCCTCCCCTCGACCCCGAAGAGAAGCCTCAGAACCGGTGAGAACAGCGCAGCGAGCGGTTTGACGAGGACGGGAATTATCAAGGAGATGCCGAGGAAAGCCGCGATGATAGCGACGATCCCCGACGCGTAGATGAAACCTTCGAGATTGGACGAGAGATTCCTGGCCAGGTAGTAGATCCAGGGCACCCCGGCGCCCGCGAGCAAGAGTCCCAGGACCGGCGCGAAAACCGAGACGCCCCGCGAGATCTTGCCCTCGCTCCCTCCCGACCTGGCGCGCATCGCCTCGACCGGGCTAACCCTCCCCGCCATGATGGCAGGGTAGAGGGCCGCGACGATCGTCACGGCTATGCCGACTACTATGGCTGAGACGAGGGCGAAAGGAGACAGGACCAACGATGTGATCTGGAACAGGAAAGCTTTGCCGAACAGGTAGACGAGTCCTTTGGCCATCCCGTATCCGAAGAGCACCCCGAGAAGCGAGCCGAGAATTCCCAGGAGTATTGCTTCCAGTACGACGGAGCGTGCGATCATGGCCCGCGTCGAACCGAGGGCGCGGAGCATCCCGAGCTCGCGCGTCCGCTCCAGAACGGTCATCGAGAGGGCGTTGAAGACCAGGAAGGCGCCGACGAAGAGCGAGGTGCCGGCGAAGAAGAGGAGCGCGATCTTGAATCCCTGGAGCTGGCCTGTGATCTGCTGGGTCCGCGTCTCTGACCGCTCGACCTGCAACCCCTCTCCGAGCCTTCTGTCCAGCCCCGCCCTGAGGTCCGAGACGGCGACGCCTTCAGCAGCGTCGACGGAGATGCCGGAGATCTCACCTTGCTTATCGAAGGCCTTCTGGCCGAAGGATAGAGGCACCATGCCGAAGGCGAGCCCGCCGAAGGACCCGCCAGGTATCCGTAAGAGCCCGACGAGTTTCGACTTCTTAGGACCTTCCGGCGTTCCGACCGTGACCGTGTCCCCGATCCCGAGCCCAGCGCTCTTGGCCGAACCCCCGTCGAGGGTAAGCTCCTTGCCACTCCGCGGTAAGTGTCCGTCGGTGATCTCGAAGCCCGTCGCGAGCCCCGCAGACTGTGGTTCGACGCCGAAGAGGCGCATGCTCCTGACATCGGGAAGACCGTTTTTCTTTTCGAGGATGAGCGAAGAAGCGAACGAATAGCGGGGCGCGGCCGATCCCACGCCCTCGTAGCCGCGTACCTCTTCGACAGTTTTCTGGTCGAACCCACCGCTGCCGCCAGCCGCCGTGACCGTCAGATCCGCAGAACCGTAGGCCCGGGTAAACAGATCTTTGAAGGTGCCTGACATGGTGTTGGAGAGGGTGAGGACGCCGAAGACGATACCGACCCCGAGCACGATGCCCACGGCCGTAAGCAGGGTTCGCTGCACCCTGGCGCGCAGATTGCGGAGGCTCAGGCCGGAGAATCGCCGAAGCTTCAAGCTTTCCTGGCCATCGCAAGGAAAGGCCAATCGGCGCCGTTGGTGTGATGTGTGTACACGGCACCCCGCCGGAAGCCGGCGCGTTCGTAGACCTGGATGGCACGCTCGTTGAAAGTGGCCACGGAGAGCATGAAGCGCTCGGGGGAGAACCGTTCCCTGGCGAACTCGAGGCCCGCGAGGACGTACTCGATTCCGAGACCCCGTCCGGTGAAGTCCGGTCTCAGGCCGAGCCCTACGTCGACGGTCTTGTCTTTGGTCTCGAACTGGAAGCAACCGATGAGTGATCCTTCCTCATCGAAGGCCGAAAAGTAGACGCCTTGTCTACGTTCGGCGTCCAGCAGTTCCTTTAGATCGTCGGGGTCGCTCGCCGCGTCGTAGAAGTCGTAAGGAGGTTCGTAGTGCCAACGTGAGATCTCACGCGCGTCCTCGTCATCCATTTGTCTAAACCAGTAAGGCGACACTATCCGTCCGACTCCAGTGTCTTGATACGTTCCAGGATCTCCTCCTGGTCCGGATCTCTTGCCTCATCGACCACCCTGCCGTCGAAGAGGAAGACGGCGCGGTCTGCCGTGGCCGCGGCGCGCGCGTCGTGGGTGACCATGAGTATCGTCTGCTCGAAGCGGGCTGCCGACTCCTTGAGTAGTCTGAGTACTTCAGCGCCGGTCCTCGAGTCGAGGTTCCCGGTGGGCTCGTCGGCCAGGATGATGTCGGGGTGTTTGATCAGGGCGCGCGCTATGGCCACCCTTTGTTGCTCTCCACCCGAGAGCTCATCGGGCCTGTGCGTCCGCCGACCTGTAAGTCCCACGAGGTCCAATAACTCGTCGAGCCTCTTGCCGTAGTTGCCAGGCTTCTTGCCTGCGATCAGCACGGGCAAAAGCACGTTCTCCTCGGCCGAGAGCGTGGGGATGAGTTTGAAGAACTGGAACACGAAGCCCATCCGCTCCCGCCTGAGGAGCGTCAGCTTCCTGTCTGAGAGCCCGGAGAGATCCGTTCCCCCGACGACCACCTGCCCCGAGGTGGGTTTGTCCAGGGCGCCGAGGATGTGCAAGAGCGTGCTCTCCCTCGACCCCGAAGGGCCCATGATCGCCTCAAACTCCCCGTTTGTAAACGCCAGAGAGACGTCCCCTATCGCACGCACCGCGTTCGGTCCCTCACCATAGACTCTCTCGAGACCTACAGTTTCGACGGCTATGCCGGCTCCGTTCTCCACGAACAGAGTATAGACCCGCAAGGGACATGGACCGTGAACGAAGCGGCGCTCGTTCTGTTTGTTTCCGGGGCAATGGCGTTTGTAACCCCTGGCTACCACTGATACACTATGTGGCAATCCAATAGCCCCTGCTTCTTCTGCGTGAAGAAGCCGACACTAGACCGGAGGAGGCAAACATCGACACCTACGAAGCCATGCTCATAGTGATTCCCGAGCTCGACGAGGAGCAGGTCGAGAACACCGTCGGGCGTTTTCGCACGATCATCGAGCGCACGGGAGGCGAGGCCGGGGAGCCGAACCACTGGGGTCGCCGCAAGCTGGCCTACGAGATTGACCACCGCACGGACGGTTATTACGTGGTCATGGAGTTCACCGCAGGGGAGCGCACCCTCGTTGAGTTGAAGCGCATCCTGCGCGTCTCCGACGACGTGCTCAGGCACATGGTCGTGAAGCTCCCGCCGAGCTACGCGCACGAGCCGTTGCCCGAGACCACCGAAGTTACGGCTTGACTATTACGGAGGTAACGAATGGGTAGGAGAAGGAACGGGCCGCCCCGCGGGGCGCGTCCGATGAAGAGCAAGCCTTGCGTGTTCTGCAAGGAGAACGTCGCATACGTCGACTACAAGGACTACAACATGCTGCGGCGGTTCATCTCCGACCGGGGCAAGGTCAGGGCCCGCAGAGTTACGAGCCTGTGTCCTCAGCACCAGCGGGAGGCCGCCTCGGCGATCAAACGCGCCCGTGAGATGGCGCTCTTGCCCTACGTGGTGGGGAGGTAGTAGCCATGCAGGTAATACTGAACCAGGACGTCGAGAAGATCGGACAGCGCGGCGACATCGTCGATGTGAGCCGCGGCTACGTGCGCAACTTCCTCGTCCCGCGCGGCCTCGCCGAGGTCGCGACCCCTGGCAAGCTGGAGGAAGCCCGCCGCGCGATGGAGGAGTCGGAGGAGAGGGACAGGCGTCTGGCCGAGAGGGCGGAGGAGATCTCCAACATCCTCAACAAGAGTGTCATAACCATTGAAGCCCGAACCGGCGAGGACGAGCGCCTTTTCGGGTCTGTCACGGCGGCCAACATCGCCGGCGCGGTCGAGAGGGCGCGTGGTATCCGCCTCGACAGACGCCGCATCCGCCTCGAAGAGCCCATAAAGGCCCTCGGTACGCACCAGGTGCCCATCCAGGTCCACGGCGAAGTCGAGGCGAGTGTCAAGGTGATCGTAGTCCCCAAACTGTAGGGGCGGTTCGTGTAACGGCCGTTCATGTAGGGGCTGGTTTCCAAACTCGCTCCTACCGAAGTCTGCATTTACCTCTACTTTACGTTCAGGCACAATCTCAACCAGAAGATCAAACCTCTCGTCTTGCGACGGGGGCCTTTTTGCTGCATGCTGGTAGGTTATGGATCGTCGGGGGAGGATGCGCAGCGTAGAGACCGGGGCCGAGGCGTCCCGGGTACCGCCGCACGACCTGGATGCTGAGCGGGCTGTCATAGGCGCGATGCTGGTTTCGGAGACGGCTGTAGCCGCCGTTGCGGAGCGGCTCGCCGCCGAGGACTTCTACTCCGAGGTGCACAGGATCATCTACGGGGCCATGATGCGTCTGTACTCGCGCGGCGAGCCCATAGACCAGCTCACGCTCACGAACGAGTTGAGGAGCGTCAACGAGTTCGATAGGATAGGCGGCAGGCCATACGTCTTCCAGATCGTCGAGAGCGTCCCTACGGCTGCGAACGCTGGCAGGTACGCCGACATCGTGCGCGGCAAGGCGCTCTTGCGGGCGATCATAGATGTCGGGAGCCGCATCACCGAGGATGCTTTCAGGGAGCCCGAGGACGTGAGTGAGGCCCTCGACTCGGCTGAGCAGCTCGTCTACGGCGTCTCCAATCGGACGCTCAGGGAACATCTTGCGCCAGTCTCTGAGCTCGCGCCCGGTGCGTTGGAGATGATCCAACGCCTCTACGAGCAGGAGGGCGAGGTAACGGGAGTCGAGACGGGCTTCGAAGACCTCGACCGCCTCACCACGGGCTTCCACAAGAGCGACCTGATCATACTCGCCGCGAGACCGGCGATGGGCAAGTGCCTGAGCGCGGACGCCGAGATCGTGCTCGGCGACGGCAGCGTCAAAACCATCGAAGAGATCTACGCTAGCCGAAAGGGCCACCTGATGACGCTCGCCGGGGACCTGAAGTTCTCCTGGGCCCGGCCCAGCGCATATGTCGACGACGGCATCAAACCCGTGTTCAGAGTCAAGACGAGGCTCGGACGCACGATCAAGACCACCATTACCCATCCGTTCCTTACTGTCGGAGGGTGGCGCGAGCTAGGCGAGTTGTCGGCCGGCGATCACGTCGCGGTCCCGCGCCGGATGCCGGTTTTCGGCCGCGAGCCGCTCGGCACCCACCGCATGAAGCTGCTCGCCTACATGCTCGGCGACGGTAATATGACGGGCCGTGTGCCACGCTTCACCAACTCCAACCCCACCGTTCGCGAGGACTTTATCGAGGCAGTTGGCGAGTTCGGTGGCCTCGGCGTGCGGGAGGAGACTTCCGGCGGCACTCGTACGCCTTCTGTGTGCGTCTACGCCGACCGGGTACTCGTGCGGCGGCATCGGCAGACGTTCGCCCGAACCTTACGCCGGGCGGTGTTGGAGTCGCAACCTCCGGCCGGAGAGATCGCCAGACGGGCTATGGTCAGCCCAGCTTCGTTGACCCACTGGTCGCAGGGCAGAACAGTGCCCGACGCCGCTACTTCACTGCGGTTGCGTAAAGTACTGGCCGGGGACGCTGTGGAACTGGACATCGCCGCCCTGGACCAGGCGCGCAAGAACGCGGCGAACGGACTTCGGCGGTGGTTGGAAGAGCTTGGTTTGTGGGGACGCGCAGCCAAAGACAAGTTCGTACCGGACGCTGTCTTCCGGGCTCCGCGCGAAGAGCTGGCGCTGTTCCTCAACCGGATGTTTGCGACCGACGGATGGGCTACGGTTCTCGCCAGCGGTCAGGCCCAGCTCGGTTATTCTACGGTCAGCGAGAAGCTCGTCAGCCAGGTGCAGCATCTGCTCTTGAGGTTCGGTGTAGTCGCCGCCCTCTGCGAGCGGTCGGTGAAATACGGCGAAGCGCGGCGTCGGGCTTTCCAGTTGAACATCACCGAGCCCAGGTCGATCCGCGCGTTCATCGAAGGGATCGGCATCTTCGGCAAAGAAGCGGCCATCGGGCGTGTCGCCAGCACGCTCGAAGGCAGGCGCCGACATGCCAACAGGGACCTCATCCCGCGCGAAGCCTGGAAGCTCATCGACGAAGCGCGCGGCGGGGTGTCCTGGGCCTCGTTGTCCCGGCGGATGGGGTTCGGGCCGGGCCACAACCTGCACGTTGGTAAGCGGGCCCTCTCACGCGATCGTATGTCGCGCTTCGCCGAGGCGCTGGACTGTCAGAGCCTGAGAGACCTCGCCAGCAGCGACGTGTACTGGGACAGGATCGTCAGTATCGAGCCGCTCGGAATGGACCAAGTCTACGATCTGACAATCCCTGGCACGCACAACTTCGTCGCCAACGACGTCTGTGTCCACAATACTGCGATGGCTCTCAATGCTATTTGGCACGCTTCCGGCGAGAAGAAGAGGCCTGTTGCGATCTTCTCCCTGGAGATGAGCAAGGAGCAATTGGTGCAGAGGCTCATCTCGCAGACCACGCGCATCCCTACGCAGGCACTGAGAAGCGGCAACGTCAAGGCCGAGGACTGGCCGAAGCTGGTAAGGGGGGTGGCCGAGGTCAGCAGGGCCCCGATCTGGATCGACGACACTGCAGGCGTCACGCTTATGGAGATCCGGGCGAAGGTCAGGCGCCTCGCCAGCCAGCTCAACGTAGCCGGTGAGATGCCGCTCTCGCTCGTCGTCGTCGACTATCTGCAGCTCATGGTCGGTGGCGAAGCCCGCAACCGCGCGGAGAACCGCCAGCAGGAGGTGTCCGAGATCTCCCGCGGTCTGAAGGTTCTGGCCCGCGACCTCGATGTCCCCGTGCTCGCCATCGCCCAGCTCTCCCGCGCCGTAGAAGCCCGCCACGACAAACGCCCGCTCCTGTCTGACCTTCGCGATAGTGGAGCGATCGAACAAGATGCAGACATGGTGATGTTTTTGTATCGAGATGAATACTATAACTCCGATTCCGATGACAAGGGCATCGCCGAGGTCATCGTGGGCAAGCACAGGAACGGGCCTACCGGCAAGGTCCAGCTCGCCTGGATGGAGCAGTACACCAAGTTCGCCTCTCTGGCGAGGAGGACCTAGAGAACCGTAGCTTTCGTCCCCTGTCCCGTAAAGTCCATCCTCCTCTCTGCCAACCGCTTTTCCCTTCGAGCACCTTCGCCCTGGCTACCCTTGCTGAAACCTATTTGATCGGCGCTCCCATTGCGTGGTAGCCGCCGTCGACGTGGATCAGTTCGCCTGTGGTGGACGGCCACCAGTCCGAGAGCAGGCTAACCACGGCTCTTCCGACGGGCTCGGGGTCTGTGGTGTTCCAGCCTAGGGGTGACTGACGGGTCCATTCGCCTTCGATCTCCTCGAAGCCGCTGATGCCTTTCGCGGCAAGAGTTTTGATCGGGCCCGCCGAGACGAGGTTGACCCTGATGCCACGCTCCCCGAGATCGCGGGCCAGATAACGAGACGTACTCTCGAGGGCGGCCTTGGCCACACCCATCCAGTCGTAGGCTGGCCAGGCGAAACGGGCGTCGAAGTCCAGGCCTACGACCGACGCTCCTGGTTCGAGGAGATCGACGAGGCCGACGGAGAGGGCCTTCAAAGAGTAAGCCGAGGTCTGGAGGGCCGTTGCGACGGAAGGCCACTGAGCGGAGAGGAAGTTGCCCCCAAGGGCGTCCTCGGGGGCGAAGGCGATGGCGTGGACGATCCCGTCGAGGGTGCCCCAGCGTTCTCCGAGGTCGTTAGCTACCGCTTCGATGTCCTCCGGTTTGTTTACATCGAGTTCGAGGATGGGGGGTTCAGGGTCGAGGCGTCTGGCCGTTCGCTCCGTGAGACTTCTGGCGCGGCCGAAGCCGCTAAGGACGATCTCCGCCCCCTGCTCTTGGGCCAGCCGGGCCGCCGAGTAGGCGATCGAACGCCGGTCCAGGACACCGGTAACCAGTACCTTCTTGCCTTCGAGCAATCCGCCCATTGCGCCTCCTGGTTCTCTTACCTCCGCCGGGTCCGGCACAGTCTAGAGAATGCGCGGGACCGCCGCCAGAGGTGGAGACCTTCTCCGGTGAGTCTCTCGAGGGCGGACCGGTGATTAATCGGTGCGAGAGCGGGTAAGAGCAATAATGGATGATATAAGGGTAGGCATGGTGAGGGAACCCGTTTTCAGAGCAGGCCGGACGTAATCGCTTCGCGTGCCTTTCGCTGTGAGAACGGCGCGGAGTCAGAGGAAGCGAAAGGGAAGGGAGTAGAAGTGGCGGAAGAGACACAGGTACGCACGTACGAGCCTCCTGAGGAATTTGCCAGGGAGGCGAACGTGGGCGACGCTTCGATCTACGAGGAGGCCGAGCAAGACTACGAGGGTTTCTGGGCCGAGCGGGCCAGGGAACTGCACTGGTTCAAGGAGTGGGATCGGGTCCTCGACTGGGACCCGCCCGAGGCCCAGTGGTTCGTAGGCGGCAAGCTCAACGTCGCGTACAA
>JBPCIR010000027.1:0-8652 GCA_051006095.1 Rubrobacter sp.
TCTCGATATGCCCGCCCGGCGGGAGCCACATCCCGAGCTTGCGATGGAAGTGCA
The DNA here is from genome assembly GCA_051006095.1 of Rubrobacter sp. Taxonomy (GTDB): domain Bacteria; phylum Actinomycetota; class Rubrobacteria; order Rubrobacterales; family Rubrobacteraceae; genus Rubrobacter_D. The sequence continues at coordinate 55 of JBPCIR010000027.1, forward strand.
AAAGTACTTTGCTCTCCCACACTACGAACACCGCCACCGTGAAATGCCTGCCTGTTTGCTCAGGACTCATAGCGTTCCAGGTTACACCAGACCGGGGCAGATGGGATCACAGACCAGAGGCACGAACGTGCATAATGTGAGGCCGGTAATGAGCGGCCGGAGGGAGGCGAGTAGTTGCCGCCGGTTCCAGACGATGCTTTCAGGCGCACCGACGAGGCGCCTGACGAGGAGTTCTACCGGACGCCCCGTCTCGTCACGCACATAGACGACCGAGCGATAGCAGCCGTCACACAGCTATATCGGGAGTTCTTTCCACCAGGCGACGAGATTCTCGACCTGATGAGCAGTTGGATAAGCCATCTGCCGCCTGAGATCGTATACCGGCGAGTGATCGGGCTCGGGATGAACGAGGTGGAGTTGCGCCGCAACGAGAGGCTCGACGCCTACGTGATCCAGAACCTGAACACAGATCCCGAACTGCCTTTCGGAGAGGCTGAATTCGACGGGGCCGGCATCTGCGTCTCTATCGACTACCTGACCAGGCCAGTGGAAGTGCTGCGCGAAGTTGGCCGAGTGCTGAAGGAAGATGCACCGCTGATCGTTACATTCTCGAACCGTTGCTCCCCCGACAAGGCGGTCCCAATCTGGCATCAGCTCGACGACAAGGGTCACATACGCTCAGGAGACGGTACTGCTGTAGAGTGGTGTCGTGGCAAAAGGAACAACGGGACGGGATCAAGGAGTCAGTGGGGTGAGCACCCGAGCCGCCCCCTTGCTAGCCTGGTCGCTAGTGACGCTATCGGTGGTGCTGCTCGTGGGCGGGATCGCGTTGGCTCAGATGGACCGGTCGACCGCCCCAGGGCGACCATACTACGGCCCGGTCGACGCCGTCTTCGTCCTGGCTACGGTCTTGACCTTCTCGGTGGTTGGCGTCATCATCGCCTCCCGCCAGCCCCGCAACGCCATAGGTTGGATCTTCTGCGGCATCGGGCTGGTGGTGAGCCTCAACAACCTCACCGGAGGCTACGCCGAGTACCGGCTCCCTGGCGGTTTGGCCCCAGGGAGCCTCGCCGAGACGGCGGCGTGGTTCGCCTCGTGGTCGTGGACCCTTTGGTTATACGTTCCTACGACCTTCCTGTTGCTGTTGTTCCCCGACGGGAGGCTACCCTCGCCGCGATGGCGGCCGGTGGCCTGGTGCGCGGCGCTCGGGGTTATCGGCTTCCTCGCGGGCTACGCGCTGGAGCCGGGACCACTCGAAGAGTTCCCACGGATCATCAATCCCTACGGTGTCGACAGCCCTATCCTGGAGGCGGTCACGGTCGCGGGTGCCATCCTGGCCACGGCTTCGATGTTGGCGTCCGCCGTCTCGCTCATCGTCAGGATGCACCGGGCGGGAAGGGTAGAGCGCCAGCAGATCAAGTGGCTCGCCTACGGGGGCGCTGTCGTCGTGGGCGCCGTCTTCGTGGGCGGGGTCATCTCCGTCTGGATCGGGGAGGTGGGCATCTCGCTCATTATCATCGGCCTGCTCGGGGTGCCGATCTTCACGGGAGTGGCGATCGCGAGGTACCGCCTCTACGACATCGACATCGTCATAAATCGCACCCTCGTCTATGGTGCTCTGACGGCTGCACTGGTGGCGGTGTACTTCGGAGGCGTGGCAACAACCCAAGCGATCTTCCGCACCATAACTGGTCACGAGGAGCAGCCCCAACTCGCCATCGTCGTCTCCACGCTCGCGATAGCCGCGCTGTTCAACCCGCTGAGGCGCCGAATACAACGCTTCATAGACCGCCGTTTCTACAGGAGCAAGTACGACGCCAGGAAGACCCTCGAAGCCTTATCGAGCAAACTACGAGACGAGACGGACCTGGAGGCGTTGAGAGGCGACCTGGTGGGCGTGGTGAGGGAGACGGTGCAGCCAGCGCACGTCTCGGTGTGGTTGCGGCCAGTCGCCGAGGTGGGGCGGCGTAAGGACTCAGCGTGATGAGCCGCCGTGAGGCCGCGTGGATAGCGTGGTCGCTGTGTGCGCTCGCTTCGGCGTTGACAGCGCTAAGCGTCGTTCTGCTGGCTTTGAACTTTTCTCAACCGGACACCCCCATCTACGACTTCTGGCTCGAAAATACCGTCTTCCCGGTTAGCTTTTCGGTCATCGGCGCCATCATCGCCTCCCGCCTTCCTGCCAATCCCGTCGGCTGGCTTTTCTGCGCGGCAGCTTTGATTTCTGCCGTGGCGCACTTCAGCGCAGAGTACGCCACATATGCCCTGCTGGCTCGACCAGGGTCGCTTCCGGCGGGTGTGGCGCTGGGCTGGCTCGCCTACTGGGTGTGGATACTCTTCATCGGTTGTCTCGCGTTATCGCTGTTGCTGTTTCCCAATGGACGGTTGCCGCCGGGCAAAGGCTGGCGGTGGTTGGCGTGGCTCGTCGTGCTCTCGACTACAGGGGGAGCAGCCTGGCTCGCGCTCTCTCCCGGACCGATGGTTAATCTCGGGGCGGTCCGCAACCCGCTCGGGATCGAGGGCCTGCCTAATGGTTACGAGCCGGTCCAGACCATCGTGTTCGCGCTCTTGTTCGTCGCGACGGTTTCGACGCTGGTGCTGCGACTGCGCCGGGCGACAGGGATAGAGCGCCAGCAGATCAAGTGGCCCGCTTACACGGCGGTGATCGCGACCGGCAGCAGCGTCCTTCAATACAACATCTCGGATGCGGTGGGCTTGCCCTGGCTAGAGTGGGCGGCGTACGTGGTATCTATAGCCGCGCTCGTTGGCTTCCCGATCTCCTTAGGGGTAGCGATAGCGCGCTACAGGCTCTACGACATAGACGTGATCATAAACCGCTCGCTCGTCTACGGTCTGCTCAGCGCGATGCTGGTAACGATCTACTTCGGCGGCGTGGCAGTAATACAGGTCATCTTCCGCATCCTCACCGGCCAGCAGCAGCAGCCACAGCTCGCCATCGTCGTCTCTACCCTCGTGATAGCGGCCCTGTTCAACCCCCTAAGACGTCGCATCCAGTCCTTCATCGACCGCCGCTTCTACAGGAGCAAGTACGACGCACAGGAGACCCTGGAAGCCTTCTCCTCGAAGCTGAGGGACGAGACGGACCTGGACGCCCTAGGTAAAGAGCTGGTGGGGGTGGTAAGGGAGACGATGCAGCCCGCCCATGCCTCCTTGTGGCTGCGTTCTTTCGAAGTCGGTCGAAGACCGGGAGGTAATGAGCGATGACCAGCCGCTCTCTCGCCCTGCTCGCGTGGTCGATGTGGACGCTGTCGTTCGTCCTGTTGGCTCTCGGGGTGCTCTTCTCTTTCTTGACCCGCGCTGCGCCCGACCCCAACGCCTTCGGCTTGCCTTTCGACGCGCTCCTCTCCGCCGCCCTGCTCGCGTTCCCGACCGTGGGTGCGCTCGTGGCCTCGCGACGCAGCGGCAACGCTATCGGCTGGCTGTTTTGTGTCGTGGGCGTACTGTTCGGCGTCCAGAGCGCTGCGTACGGCTGGGGGGTCTACGCCCTGTTGACCCGACCCGGGGCACTGCCCGGAGCCGAGCTGGCAGCCTGGCTCTCGACCTGGTTGTTCGTGCCGGCCCTGTTCTGCATCCCAGTCTACCTGTTCCTCCTTTTCCCGGACGGACGACCGGTCTCTAGGCGCTGGAGGCCCGTTGCCTGGCTGGCCGGCGTGGGGTTGCTGGCGACGACCCTCGGCAACGCGCTCTCGCCCGGCCGCCTCGACGGGCCGCCATTCGAGACAGTCGAGAATCCCGCCGGGTTCGCCGGCGGCAGCGAGGCGTTAAACTTGACGACCGTTTTGGGCTACTGGCTGACCCTCGCGAGCATCTTACTCGCAGGCGTCTCCCTCGTACTACGCTTCCGTCGCGCTGGTGGCCCGGAGCGTCAGCAGCTCAAGTGGTTCGCGAGCGCCGCCGCGCTCTTCGCGGCCACCACCATCGTCTACACGTTCTTTCTCGCAGGCGTCGCCGAACAGGCCGGTCAGATCTCCACCCTCCTGGCTTTCGCCGGCATCCCCATCGCCGTTGGTATCGCCATCTTACGGCATCGGCTCTACGACATAGACGTGGTCATAAACCGCACCCTCGTCTACGGCTCCCTTACGGTTTTGCTGGCTGCCCTCTACTTCGGTAGCATCGTGGTGTTGCAGAGGGTGTTCGTCGCTCTCACTGGTCAGCAATCAACGCTCGCAGTCGTGGCGTCCACTCTGGCCATTGCTGCGCTCTTCAACCCGCTGCGCCGCAGGGTGCAGGCGCTGGTGGATCGCCGCTTCTACAGGAGCAAGTACGACGCCGTCAAGGCGCTCTCCACCTTCAGCTCTAGGTTGCGCGAGGAGACCGACCTCGACTCCTTGAGCGACGATTTGCTCGGGGTGATCAGGGAGACGATGCAGCCCGAGCACGCCTCCTTGTGGTTGCGGTCCCACACGCCGGACACGAAGGAGGAGATGCCCCGCTGACCCGGTGATCATGTGATCAAGGTGCTGCACTGCTTGAGTGGCAGGCTGCGCCCACCTCACCACGTTGTGCGCCCCAGCCGCGGCCACCTTAAGTACCGCGTAGGAGTGTTAAAGAGTGTATGGCAGGCAGTTTTCGCATCCTCCAGCACCCACTGTTTCCACAAGCACCTCTACAGGTCCTGTACGCCCATATTCATGAACCGCTCCGATACCATATCTACCTCCTCTCCGTCGTGAACTCCAGTGCGTAACCCGCCCCGCCCTGCGGCATCCTACCCGCTGCCCAGGAAGGCACGTGCAGGTAAAAGCAGATCATCGGCCTGTTCGTCGTAAGAAAAACATTGAAATCGTTGTTTTCCCACGAAGGCGGTCGAGATCTGGCACCGTCTGGACGACCAGGGCCACATGCGACTCGTCGAGGGCTACTTCCAGGCAGCCGGGAACTTCCGTAACATCCGCAGCCTCGACCGTAGTCCGCACCGGGTGTTTTCCGACCCACTCTACGCTGTCGTTGCGGAGAGCGCGGGCCCATACGTTGGTGGACTAACGGGGTAGACTTGGCGCGCAGGCAGCGAAAAGGAGAGAGATGAACATTCGTCAGGCGAACGGGATCGGCAGGGTGCACGTGGCCAAGCCACAATTTAGGGAGACGTACTGCGGCAGGCCCATCGACGATGAGGACTGGGTCACCACCACCAAGGAGGCCAACTGTACCGGTTGCGCCCGGGCCGGAGCACCAGTACAAGAACGAACCGCCAGCGCGTCGCGCTGATCCACGGGCAGGGCGAGAGGCTCGAACGCAGACTTCAGACGTGCACCGGATTGACACTAGAGACAGGCAATACCCCGATAGCCGGTAAGGCCGCCCTGAACGAACCCGCGTGAGGATCTACGGCCTCGACTTCACGAGCGCCCCCGGACGCCGGAAACGTGGGAGGGATGGTGCCATACGAAGAGCACGAGGCTAGTGCGATTCGTATTTGGGCGGTTCGCGAACCTTTGAGGGCGGTTCGCGAACCCCCCCTACAAGCAACCCGCAGTTTTTCAGGTTTCAGGTATGGGGCCAGGCCATGAGACGGCAGAGCAGGCGTCCTCAGCAGGGGGAAACGATCCAGGGCAAAACCTGATACCTGTTGCCTGAAACCTGTAGCCTTCTTAACGAACTATGGCGCCGTCGTCGCGGAAGATCTCGACCGCGTCGGGGTCGGTGTGGAAGACGCGCACCTGCACGGTCGATGCGGCGAGCAGGAGCCCGAAGATACCACTCCTGAGGTCGCCCGGCTGTGCGGGCTCGACCCAACCGACTTCCGCGTTCTTCAGGTCAGCATCGGTGGTGACGAACCTTTGCAGGATGAGGCTCAAAGGAACCCGCAGGGCGACAGCGAGGACGACGCTGCCGAGGATCATGAGGTACAGATAACTCCCACCGAGATAGAGAACCAACCCGAGGGCGACCAGGAAGAAGACCGCGGCGAGCAGGTTTGCGGCCACGATAGTCGTGCCGCAGTTGCGGTGGATGGCCAGGCTCTTCTCTCCGTTCTGTAGCCTGCGCACGGCCTCTCTGGCGGCGCTCTCGACCTCGGCTATGGAGCGTACGCCCTGCACGAAGAACCCGTCGTCAGTGGAGAACCCGTTCAGCTTTCGACCTGGCTCCCTCTCCATCATCACCACGATAGTCGCATGCTCGAGAGCATGGTTGCGGCGCAGGATCCTGTTACCGAAGATCGCCCTTAGCTGCCGCGGATAGACGAACAGGCTACCCACAGCCTGCAACGAGAACAGTATCGGCAGCAGGAAGAGGAACACAACAACGAAAAACGCTATGAACAACACGAGCAACAGGGCCACGGGCTCACCTTCGCAATAGGTCTATATGTACGTCGATTATATCTCAGGTATCAGGTTTCAGCCGTCGGGAAAAGCGTGAAGGCATTAACCGTCTGGGGGAGACACCTCGAGAACCGAAACCCGGCTCCGACTTACGGCTGTGCATCCGACAAGATCTGATGCCTGCAGCCTGTAGCCTACAGCTCCACCTCTCCGGGCTGCTCCATTTCGTAGAGCAAAGCGAGCGCGGCGAGTGCTACCCGCCTGTGCCCTTCGGGGTCATGGGGTTCGCCCATCGGGAGGTTGTACGGGAAAGGCACGAAGCCGACCCGCGGCGCCATGACGCCGTGCTCCATGGCCAGTGTAACTGTAGAGATGTCCCGCTCTTCTATGGCGTTGCAGACCAGCCCGACGGACCGGTGACAAAGGGGTCACGAAGGAGTGAGCAGCACGATGTCTACGTGGTCTTCTACGAGTTTGCCGGCGACTTCCGGGGCCGTCTTCTCCACGAGCGGGGTCGGGTCGTGGATGGCTCCCATAAATGAGAAGTGACGTCCCGACAGCTCGCCTATCGCACCGTCTCTAACGAGTCCGCGCAGCGCCTGGAGAGGAAAGACGGCGTCAAGGTCGGAGCCTTCGTCCGGCCTGTAGTAGGCGTGGGTCCAGGTGAGGCCGTCGGCACTGGTGGGGATCTCCCTGTAGGAGCAGTCACCGGCAGGGTCGTCGATGTCGAAGCGCGGCTGCTCGGGCAGGTGTACACCACCCGTGGTGACGAGCGCGAGGCGGGATTCTTTCAGCGGCTTCTCCGGCCTGACGAAAGGCTGCACGGGCTAGACGTTGAAGCGGACGAGTACGGTGTCGCCGTCCTTTACGACGTAGTCGCGGCCTTCGAGACGGACCTTCGCCTCCTCCCTTGCTCTCGCCCAGGAGCCGGCGCTTACTATATCCTCCCAGTCTCCGACCTCGGCCGCGATAAAGCCCCGCTCCATGTCGGTGTGGATGCGCCCGGCGGCCCGACGCACCGTCGAGCCCTCCTGTACGGTCCAGGCCCGACCTTCCTTCTCCGCAGCGGTAAAGAACGTGACGAGCCCAAGCAGCCGGTACGCCGCCCGCACGAACTCCTCGAAGCCCGTAGTCTCTACCCCAAGCATCGCCAGGTACTCTGCGGCCTCATCCTCTGGTAGTTCGACGACCTCGGCCTCGAGCTTCGCGGAGATCCGTACGGCCTCAGCGCCGTCGCGGCTGCTGTGCTTCTCGACCTGCGAGCTGTAACGGTTCCCTTCTGCGACAGACTCCTCGTCCACGTTCGCCACGTAGAGCGTCGGCTTGGCCGTTATGAGGGTGCTCATGGTCTCGGCGAGAGTCTCCGTCGCCGGATAGACACGCGCCGGATTCCCGTCAGAGAGATGGTCGCGTAGCCGTTCCAACTCGGCCGCCTCGACTTCGAGCTTGGCGTCGCCACTCTTGGCGGCCCGCGCGATCCGCTCCAGCCGCCGCTCGACGGAGGCGAGGTCTGCGAGCAACAGCTCGGTGTCGATCGTCTCGATATCGCCCTCGGGATCAACACCGGCGTGGACGTGCACCACGTTCTCGTCCTCGAAGCAGCGAACGACGTGCGCTATGGCGTCGCACTCTCTGATGTGCCCGAGGAACTGGTTGCCCAGCCCCTCTCCGGCGCTCGCGCCCCGCACGAGCCCCGCGATGTCCACGAAGTCGACCGTCGCAGGGACGACGCGTTTGCTGCCCATCACCCCGACCAAAGCGACCAGGCGTTCGTCGGGTACAACGGCAACACCGAGGTTCGGGTCGATGGTCGTGAAAGGGTAATTCTGGGCCTCGGCCCCTGCCCGCGTGAGGCTATTGAATACCGTGGACTTGCCGACGTTCGGCAGCCCGACTATACCTACTCTCATGACTTGAGTGTATCAAACAGTAGCAAGTTTACGTTACGACGGACGAGCTTGCGATAGAATCGTTGTTCGAGATCAGGATGAAGAGTGGAAGGTTGCGTGTTGGACAGGCAGTTACAGATACAGATACTGCTGGATCACTACCAGAAGCCGCGGCATCGGGGCGCCCTCGATGCCGCCGATGTGGCGATGCCTGGAGGCAATCCCGGCTGCGGAGACGTGGTGACGGTCTACCTCAAGGCGGCCGACGACCAGGAGCACATAGAAGAAGTCACCTACGAGGGCGAGGGCTGCACCATCAGCATGGCGGCGAGCAGCATGCTCCTCGAGGATGTTCACAGGGGCGACCTGACCATGGACCAGGTACTAGAGCTGGACTACCACGAGATGATCGATCAGCTGGG
>JBPCIR010000028.1:0-6273 GCA_051006095.1 Rubrobacter sp.
TTGTGGTGGAAAGGGTTGGCCCGCCAAGGACGCGGGTCGGAAAAGGAGGGAGACATGCGCTCCATGCTCACGTTCCGCATCCCCCCAGAGGAGGGAAAAACGCGGCCATCAAGGACGGAACTTTCCCTGAGACCATGCAGTCCATACTTGAGGACCTCAAGCCCGAGGCAGCGTACTTCGGAGAGCAAGAAGGTGCACGAGGTGGATACCTCGTCATCAACATGGAGGACGCCTCCCAGATGCCGGCTCTCGCCGAACCTCTCTTCCTTGGCCTGGGCGCGACCATAAAAACCCAACCCGTGATGGTCCCAGAGGACCTAGAGAAGGCGGGGCCAGACTTGGAGCAACTAGCGCAGAAGTACGGCTAGAAGAGCAACCCACATGCAAGAGACAGGAGCCGCTGACATCCTCTGAAGCAGCGGCTTCCTTGATTCACCCGAGTGCGTGGAAGAGGCGTTCTCCGACGTTGGGCGAACTGGGGACTTGCAGTGCGGGGCTCTGACCCTCCTTTTTGTCGCCGGCCAGAATGGGTATAAGACCAATTATCGTACGAGAGAGGGAAGGATACTCCAATGGGTAGGGACAGCAGGAAAGACAAGAACGAAGGGGCGCTGGACAAGGCCAAGGGCCGCGCCAAAGAGGCTGCGGGTTCTCTGAGCGGGAACAAGGACCGAAAGGCAGAGGGACAGGCCGATCAGGATAAGGGAACCCTCAAGAAGAAGAAGGGTGCCGCAAAAGACCTCCTGAGCTAGTGGCAAGCTAACAAACCCGTACTACAGGGCCGGGGCTACGACGCTCCGGCCCTTATCCTTCCTTATTCACCCGAGTGCGTGGAAGGTAGATTCTCCGAGGTCAGGATGCAGCATCCTGTATGAGTCGTGCCCGTTGGGCCGGATTGGACGCCCTTCCCCTTGCCCGACGCATGCTAGTCAACACGACATGTTGTGGCGTTGGATCGATATGCGCAATCTTGCACGATGTTCAACCCTCAACGCTGCGGACGACCATCCCACTCAGTAGCGTGGCGGCCGCGTAGAGCCGCCACTGTTCTGGGTCATCGGGCCGCAATCCGCGTGCTCGCTGGCCCAGCAAGAGTTGCGTGGCGAGTAACTTGTTGTGGGGCTTCCCGTCCATGAACTTCTCGAGGTCGGTCCATGCTGCTCGCATGAGATCAGCGACTTGTTCCGCGAGTTCCTCAACGGGGGGACCAGGGAGCGCGTCGGCAGACGTTACGAACTGCGTGATACGCTGCTCGGCCTCTTCGGGGTCGATCTCTTCTTCGGTGAGGGGCTCGTCGCAGTATTCTGTGAGCCTGAGCCCGAGGACGACGAGGTCTATCTCGGCACCGTCGAGTTCCGCGACGCGTGGGAAGTAAGCCCACCTTTCGAAGCCGAATCGCCCGAACAGCTCGAGGCTTGGTTCGTTGCCGGCGAAGGCCCCTGCGGTCAGGGTCTTTATGCCCAGAACTGGGGCACGCCCTACGGCCTCTTGCAGCATGCGCCCGCCTATCCCCTGTCCCCGGTGGCCCTCCCTGACGTAGATGCCGATCTCGGCGGTCCCGTTGTAGGCCGGCCTGCCATCGTAGAAGTCGCTGAGGCTGAGCCAGCCTACAACCTCTCCATCCGCCTCGGCGACCCGGATCGGACGTCTCGCCGGGTCGTGCTCGTGGAACCAGGGTAGTCTCCGCTCGACGGAGATGGGCTCTGTGTCGGCCGACACTATCCGGCTCGGGATGGTGGAGTTGTAGATCTCCACGATTGCCGCGAGATCCTCCAGCGTGGCGTCACGCATTCTCACCTCCACGCTTCGAGCCCCGCCCAGCGCTGTATCGCCAGTCTGCAGTCCTCGAGCCCCGGCACCAGGGCGATCCTGATGTACCCCTCGCCGCCGGCCCCGAAGGCCCTGCCAGGCGCAACGATTATTCCCTCCTCCATCAGCCGCAGCGCGTAGGCCTCGTCGTCCCCACCGGGTACCGCCACCCACAGGTAGAAGCTCGCGTCGGTGGGCAGATATTCCAGGCCGGCCTCCTCGAAGAACCCGGTGAAGAGGTCCCGCTTCTCGCCGAAGACTCGCCGCCGCTGCTCGACGTGGGCTTCGTCGCCCCAGGCCGCACTCGCGGCGTCCTGCACAAAGGACTGGGTGGCCACGCCGATGGAGGGACGGAGCTTCCTCAGAGCGGCGATGAGCTCCGCATCGCCGGCCATCATCGCTGAGCGGTAGCCCGTCATGCCGCTACGCTTGGACAGGGAGCAGAAGGCGAGCGTGCGTTCCTTCGTGATCTCCAGTACCGACGGCGGGGGCTCCCCGGAGTAGATGTCGTTGTAGCACTCGTCCGAGAAGAGCAGGATCTCGTGCCTGTGGCAGAACTCGACCAAGCTCTCCAGGTACTCGTAGGTTGCTGTTGCGCCCGTGGGGTTGTGTGGGTAGTTGATCCAGAGTATCCGCGTACGTTCAGGGTCTATCGCCTCCGGCTGCAGCAGGAAACCGTTCTTCCCTTTCAACCTTACAGGCAGAGCCTCGCCGCCGGAGAGCAGCGTACCCCGTTCGTAGACGGGGTAGCCAGGCGTGCCGTAGGCGACGCCGCGCCGCCTGTGCGAGTGGTGCAGGAAGGCCAGAGGAGCGTGGAAGATGCCCTCCTTCGAGCCCGTGGCCGGCAGGACCTCGCTCTCGGGGTCGAGCGTGACCCCGTGACGGCGTTCCATCCAGCCGCAGAACGCCTCGCGCAGCCCCTGCTTGCCTGCTGTGCTCGGGTACCTGCTGACCTCGGGGACGCCGTCTATCAGGGCGTGGCGGATCCTCTCGTCCGTCGGCTCGCGCGGGTCGCCGGTACCGAAGTCGAAGAGCTCAGCCCCCCTCTCCTGCAGCTCCTGGCGGCGTTCGTCGAGGCGCAGGAGAGGGTAGGCTCCCTGCTCGGCGAGTACGGGGTTCAGGAGTAGGGGTGTCTTCCTGGTCTCGTGTGTCGCGCGAGGGTTCGGCACGGAGTATATTCTCCCTACGGCTCCAACGGCAGAGCCAGAAATATAGCACGCCCCGGCTACACGAGGAGGTACGTTTTGGACGACTTTCACTACGAGGGGGGCGGACTCCGCTGTGAGGACGTGCCGCTCTCCGAGATAGCCGCGGCGGCAGGGACCCCGACCTACGTCTACAGCCACGCAGCCCTCGAGAGGGCGTACACCGAGCTCGATAGCGCATTTTCGGGCCTGGATCACCTGGTCTGCTACGCCGTCAAGGCGAACGGGAACCTCGCCGTGTTGCGGGCGCTCGCTGCTCTTGGGGCAGGCGCCGATATCGTCTCCGGCGGAGAGCTCTACAGGGTGATGCGGGCCGGGTTCGACCCTAAGAAGGTCGTCTTCGCCGGGGTCGGGAAGACCGAGAAGGAACTGATGTCGGGGCTGGGCGAGCGCATACTGCTCTTCAACGTCGAGTCGGCCTCGGAGCTCGAGCATCTCGACCGCATCTGCGCCCGCTTCGGCAAACGGGCCCGCGTGTCTCTGCGCGTCAACCCCAATGTCGACGCGGGTACCCACGACCACGTCGCAACAGGGAGGGGTCGCGACAAGTTCGGTATCCCCGTGGACGAGGCGCTGGCTTTGGCCGAGAGAGTAGAGGGCTACCGGTGCATCGACCTCATCGGTGTCCACCAGCACATCGGGTCCCAGATCACCAAGCTCACCCCCTACACCGAGTCCGTAGAACGCTCCGCCGGCCTCGTCGCCGAGTTAAAGACCCGCGGCTTCGACATCCGCTACTTCAACATCGGCGGCGGACTCGGTATCCCCTACAAGGAGGAGGAGACCCCGACCCCGAAGGAGCTGGTCGACGCCATAAGGCCCATGCTCGAGGCGACGGGGACGAAGATCCTGTGCGAGATGGGCCGCTACATCGCCGGCGGCGCCGGAGTACTCATGACCAGCGTCATCTACCGCAAGAAGAGCGGCGAGAAGAGCTTTATCGTTGCCGACGCAGGTATGAACGACCTCCTACGCCCGAGCCTCTACGAGGCCCACCACGAAGTCCTCGCCGTGAACGAGGACGGCTCCGTCGCTAACGCCGACCTCGTCGGACCCGTGTGCGAGTCAGGCGACTACCTGGCCCGCGACCGCGAGTTGCCCGACGCCTCCGAGGGCGACGTGCTCGCCATCATGGACGCCGGCGCTTATGGGTTCTCGATGGCCTCCAACTACAACTCCCGCCCAAGGCCCGCAGAGGTTATGGTCAAGGGAGATCGCTGGGCCGTCGTGCGTGAACGCGAGCACAGCGCCGACCTCGTCAAAGGCGAGCTGGTTCCGGCGTTCTTGTAGGTATCAGGCTACAGGTATCTCGCCGGTCGCTAGGTCGACAACGTCATCATGGGTATTTTGCGCGAGGAGTAGAAGGCTAGCCTTGCCGGCGACGGTTGATGAGGAGAGGGGAGAGCCCGGGACTGCTCTGTACGAGGCGGGAGTCCAGGGAGATAGCCTTCGCGGCTGGGCTGAGCAGGATCACCACCGAAAAGAGAGCCACGAGCACGTTTATCGTGAGGAACTCGGGGGCGCCGAGGCCCGTCCCAAGCCCTACGCCCCCCTGGGAGAGCAGGATCACCGCGCTCAACCCGACGCTGCCGATCGCGGCGAGGTTGGTGAGCAACCCGAGGATGAGCGCAATGCCCAGCATCGACTCTCCCACGCGCATGAACTGGGCGAAGAGCTCGGCGTTCGGCACCACATAGCCCTTCATAAAGTCCTGGAAGGAAGGCGGAGCCTGCGACACGAAGCCCCCGGCCTGGAGGCTGGCTGCGAACTCGCCGGGAAAGCTCGGGTTCAGCAGTTTCTCCAGGCCACCGTTCAGCCACACGGCCCCGATCAGGACGCGCACCCACACCATGCCGTTCACTTACCGTTCTCCTCTCGCATACTGCCGCGCTCTCCTACCATACATACGCGCCACAGAGAGTTTAGGTTCTACCTGAAATGCTGACTAGAACCAAAGCCGGATCTCCTACGTATATCAAAACGACCCCTGGCGACAATGAGGAGGAAGCCTTGGAGAAGATTTCGCGCGAGAGGTTCATCCGGCTCGGCACCGCGCTTGGTGTTGGCGCCGCCTGCGCCTCGCTGGTCGCCTGCGGAGGGGGTGCCAGCAGCTCCGGCGGAGGTTCGGGCGGTGGAAAGTCCGGCGGTGGGGACTCCGGCGGTGGCAGCGGGGGCTCCGGTGGCGGATCACAGTCATCTTCCTCTTCGTCCGGCGGCGATGCCGGGACGGGCGGAGATTCGGGCGGCGGAGGCTCGAAGAAAGCATCCGGTGACGATACCAGGACGGGCGGGGCGGTTATCGCCAGCGAGTCCGAGGTTGCGCCAGGGAGTGCCTTCACGTTCGAAGACGCGGGAAATCCCGCCGTCCTGGTCCACCTCGACGACGGCGACTTCGTGGCTTACTCGGCGGTCTGCACGCACCAGGGCTGCGATGTAGCCTACCAGGGCGGCAATCTCGCCTGTCCGTGCCACGGCTCGGTCTTCGACCCGGCCAACGGTGCCGAGGTGGTTGCCGGCCCGGCCCCGACGCCGCTCCCCGAGATCCCGGTGAAGGTCGAGGGCGGCGAGGTCGTTCGCGCCTGAGAGTAGGCTACAGGCTTCAGGTTCGAGGTCTTTCTGAAGCCTGTAGCCTGATGCCTGATGCCTGAATCTCAAGTAGAATGGCGCCCATGGACAGGGGCGAGGAGATCATCGGGCTCAACGGGGCGGCGGCCGTTCTGGACGTCCCGTCCGAGACGGTCAGGCGCTTTGCGCAAGAGGGAAGGCTTCGCTCCGAACGCGGGGAGGAGGGAGGATACGTCTTCCTCCTGGAAGATGTCCTCGGGCTCGCGCGTGAACTCGGCGCCGAATCAGCGGAGGAGGAGATCTTCGAGGGTGAGGTGATGGGGGACGAGTCCGCCGGCAACTCCAGGCTCCCCGCCGTGCCTTTCGAGCGCTACGAGCGTCTCCTGCAGCAGGGTCAGGACTACAAGACCCGCCTCGAAGAGCGGACCCGTCAGATAGATGAGATTCGCCAGGAGCGCGACGCGGCGAGGATGGAGATCGACCGCCTCTGGTCCGAGATCGAACGCCTCAACCTCGTCGAGTTCCAACGCGAACTGCAGGAGAAGACTATCTCGACCCTCGAAGAGGAGAAAGCCACGCTACAGTCCGAACGCGAGCGCCTCCTCAAGGAACAGATGGGCCTCACGGAGGAGAAATCTGCCCTCTCCGAAGACCGGGTCCGCCTCGAAGCCGAGCTCAACGCCATGAAGAACCG
>JBPCIR010000029.1:0-11000 GCA_051006095.1 Rubrobacter sp.
CCCGAGACGCCATACGGGTTGGCCGGGGTCGGGGACATGTTCGTCACCAGCATGGGAGGGCGTAACGTGAAGGCGGGCCGGCTCGTCGGCTCGGGACTGCGCTTCTCGGAGGCGCGCGAGCGCATGCCAGGGGTGACGCTAGAGGGGGCGGCGGCCATCGAGGTTATAGGTGGCGCGCTTCCGAAGATGACCGAGCGCGGTATCATCGAACAAGGAGACTTCCCTCTGATGCGCCACCTGCACTCCGTGGTCGCATCGGACGAGCCTCTGGACATGCCCTGGGATACCTTCTTCGGGGGCGAATAGCAAAGCAGGGAAAGGATAGAGATGTCGTCACGCATACCGCAGGATATCGAGAGGCGGGCCTTCGATCTTATCGTGGTCGGAGCCGGCATAAACGGCGCCGGCATAGCCCGCGACGCCGCGATGCGGGGCTTGCGGGTGTTGCTCCTGGACAAGGGCGACATCTCCAGCGGGACGACGCAGTGGGCGACGCGTCTGATCCACGGTGGCTTGCGCTACCTCGAGCACTACGAGTTCGCTCTCGTAAGAGAGTCTTTGAAGGATAGAGAGGCCATACTGCACGTCGCGCAGCATCTGGTCAAGCCGCTCGGCTTCCTGGTCCCCATCTACGACAGGAGCTCACGCGGACCGCTCATGATCCGGCTCGGCATGAACGTCTACGACGTACTCTCCTACGACAGGAGCATGGACCGCCACAAGATGCTCAGCCGCAAGAAGGTCGAGGAACGCGAACCTGGTCTCAACCCGGAAGGCCTGAAAGCGGCCGCCTTCTACTATGACGCGCAGGTGGAGTACGCAGAGCGGGTCGCCGTAGAGAATGCCATCTCTGCTCGCGACAACGGCGCGACCATAATCACCTACGCGAACGTAGAGCGCCTGATCTTGGAGAACGGCGACGTGAAGGGCGTTGAGTTCACCGACGTCTTCGGGGGAGAGAGATACGCGGTCCGCGCCCCGGTTACGGTTAACGTTGCGGGTCCCTGGGTGGATGAGGTCCTCGCTGATATCGAAGGACACGGCACCGAGGAGAACGACGAGCGCTTTATGGGTGGCACCAAGGGCAGCCATCTCATAGTGGATCCTTTCCCCGGCGCCCCCGAGGGCGAGGCCCTCTACGTCGAGGCGCGCAAGGACGGCAGGCCGTACTTTATCGTGCCTTGGAACGGTCGGTACCTGATCGGCACGACCGACCTCCGCTACGAGGGGAACCTCGACCACGTCTCGGCGAGCGAGGAGGAGATCCAATACCTGCTCGACGAGACCAACTACGTCATCCCAGGGGCGCGACTCTCCCGCGATGACGTGCTGTATACCTACGCCGGAGTGAGACCGCTACCCCATAAGCCCGAAGGTGAGACGGGCGGCGTCACCCGTAGCCACGTCGTCTTCGACCATGCGAAGGGAAGCTCCGCTGCAGGCGGCAAGATCACGAGGTCCGGCGCCGATTTGCCGCAGGTAGGGGGACTCCTCTCCATCATCGGTGGCAAGCTGACCACCTATCTGAACCTGAGCCGCCAGACGGTCGACGCCGTCTACAAGAAGCTGGATCGGACGGCGCCCAAGAGCAGATCCCGCAAGGTCCCTCTGCCAGGGAGCGAGACCTCGGATTTCGAGGCGTTCGCAGCCGGCTTCGAATCCGCGAGCACCATCCCCGAGGTGCTCTCAGGCAGGCTGCTCAAGCTCTACGGCGTCAGGGCCGCCGAGGTCCTGAAAGTGGGCGAAGACGATCCAGACCTCCTTACGCCCCTCTCCCCGATCGTAAGCGTCGAGACGGCGTTGATCGGGGCCGAGGTGATCTGGGCCCTCCGCGAGGAGATGGCCGAGACGCTCTCCGACGTACTCTTGAGGCGCACGATGGCTGGGTACGGTCCCAGGGTCGGCCTCGAAGTCGCAGATGCCGCCGCCCAGGTCGCAGTCAAACACCTCGGATGGGAGCAGGAGCGCGCCGAACGCGAAGTGCGAGAGTACCGTGAGTGGATCGAACGCTACACCCCGAAAGAGTTCAGGGACCGCGAATCGTCACGAGCCTGAAGCGGTAGCGGGAGCCCCGCTCTCCCGATCCGGGCGTGCAGCGGTGCGGGTGTAGCGTCCTACCTCCCTGGGTAGAAAGCCTCTAGCACACGAGACCCCAGGGAAGGAGCATAGAATATGGTTGGCCGAGGAAAGGACCGCGACGTCAACGAGGCGGCCCGGCGCTTTGCCGAGACCCTCGCCGAGTCCTACAGGGTCGTCTACGGGCAGGCCGCCGAGTCGGGGGAGCGCCAGCAACGCCTGGCTCGGGAGTTCTCCGAGCTGGTGGCCAACAACCTCAGGGAGCAGGCCGAGGTCGGCCGCTCGGGTCCCCAGCGACTCTCCGAGCAGGCCGACAGGCAGCAGGAGGCCGGACAGGCCCTGGCAAAGGAGTCCCTCGGGGCTTACATGGACTTCCTCGACACCTCCTTCTCGCAGTACCGGGCGGGGGCAATGGCGAGTGGGCAGACCGCGGCAGGCGTGGTTGGAGCGGCGACAGGCGCGGTAACCGACGCCACGGCCCGCACCGTGGGCGCCGCGACCGAGGGAGCCCAGAGGACAGCGGAGACTGCCACCTTCCCGATTCCCGGCTACGACGAGATGAACGTGGATGAGATCTCAGAGAGAGTAGACGCTCTCACCGACGACCAGGTCCGGCGACTCAGGGACTACGAGAGGTCAAACCAGAACCGCAAGACCCTGATAGAACGCTTCGAGAGCAGGCTGAGGGCTTCCTCGTAGGGTGGCCACTCCACGCCGCGGACCTCCTTCACCGGGAGGCTGACAACCACCTCCCGAGGAGCGAGCCGGCGAAGACCACGGCCAGGAGCCGCAGCATCTGCACCGCGAGTACCAGTGGCGCGTCGGCACCGCTACCGAGGGCTATGATCGCCACCGAGTCTATCCCCCCTGGGGTGGTCGCCAGGTAGGCTGTCATCCCGTCGACGCCGGTGAGCGCGGCGAACGCCCATCCCAGGACGGCGCACGCGAGTACGAGCCCAACGGCGGACGCG
This sequence comes from Rubrobacter sp., assembly GCA_051006095.1. GTDB lineage: Bacteria > Actinomycetota > Rubrobacteria > Rubrobacterales > Rubrobacteraceae > Rubrobacter_D. The sequence goes on from JBPCIR010000029.1 coordinate 3,048, forward strand.
AGCACGACCGGGAACAGTCGCCCCGCCCTCTTTACGGAGGCCGCATCGAAGAGCAGTCCAACCCACAGGCCGAGAACGAGGTAGGCCGCCTGCGGTACGCCAGGGGGCCAGGCGAGGTGCACCACACCGAGTTCCTCCAGAACGACTCCGAGGATCAGCGGTCCCAATAGCGCCCCGGCGGGTAGTCTGAGTCGTGTCCCCGCCCACGCACCGAGCACCGCGATGAGCAAAGTCAGGGCATAGGTCGGCATGGTGCCGTGGACCAGAAGATCCAGGCCCCCAGGTTCGGCCTGCAAGCCCTGGTCAGAGCCAGGCTGCGGCGCCGCCCCTGGTACGAGCCGGCCGACCAACGTAGCCGAGACGACGACCACGACCACGCGCGTATACTGCATCAGGGCTACCAGGCGCGCGTCGGCGCCTAAGGGGCCGCTCATGGCGAGCATCCCCGAGGCGGCACCAGGTAGTGTCCCAAGAGCCGTCGTCTTCCTATCGAGGTTCGCCAGCACCGAGAGCAGCAGTCCGGCCCCGAGGCTCAAGAACAGAGTGCCGCAGACCACGAGGCCAACGGGCAGCCAGTGGCTGGCGACCAGGGGAAGTACCGAGGGCCGAAAAGTGGCGGCGAGCATGCCGCCCACGACCGCAAGCGACGCTATCCGCCCCCAGCGCGGCACCGTTGGATGCTCCTCCCAGGCGAGCGCGACGGCGAGTGCGACGAGCATCGGCCCGACCAGCCATCCCGCCGGCAGGCCGATGCCCTGGGCAGCCAACCCGGCGAGCGAAGAACCGACGCCTAGGACCGCCCACCCGGAGTATTTACGGATCGCCTGTGATCTCCTTGTCGTCTATTCCGAGTAAGTACTTGCGAATGCGTGTATGAAACCCTACCATCTCCTGCAGAGTCAAGGAAGATTCGCCGGAGCTACCCGCTACACTCCTGGTGACGCCTGCACGATGAGTACGACGATGCGACGAGGGCAGAGAGAGAAGCAGCCGCGCCTGGCTCGGGTTCCGGGAAGCGGTGTGCCTGACACGCGAAGCCCTGTTCTTCTCTGTTGTTCCGTAGCGTGTCCTTCAGAGACAGACCCGTGCTCGAATACAGCAAACCAGAAACCTCCCGAATCTTCTTCGAGAGGTCCTCTACGATGCCTGCTTTCTGCTTTCCTTGCCTTGATCCATAAGATCCTCTGGCCGCATATTCCATAGCTCTTGCGGTCCTACACCCAGAGCCTTGGCTAGCTTCCTGCGGATCTGCATCGACGGATAGATATGGCCCTGCTCGATCTTGGATAACGTCGCCCGGCTTATGCCGCTCTCTCTGGCGAACTCTTGCTGGCTACACGCGAACGCTTCCCTGTGCTCCCTGATCCGGCCCGCCAGAGCCTCCGCCCGCCCCGACATCTCCGGATCGAGCGTACTAGATCGACCGCCCCTGCTGTCTCGTGTACGCTCAAGGCTCCCTCCAGCAAGACCAAGGTCGCCCTCGACAGTCCCGTGCATGCCCATACCCTTCCTTTCAACGCTCCTGCGTCTCCTGAACTCTACAACCTTCACCTCTGCAAATTCCTCTCTTCTCGTCTCCTGTCAGCGCCTCCGTCCATTGTACGACTAAATTCAGTCAACTGCGAGAATAAAATACGTCAATTGATTGTCTAAATCATGTTGATATACCGTCTAATATGTGTAGAATGGGCTTGGTTTGGCAGAGATAGTCCTACGCGGATAACCACGCGGGGATAAAGAGCATGCAAGGAGGTGAAAGATCATGAAGCTGGCAGAGGCTCTAGCGAACAGGGCGGACCTGCAGAGGCGGGTCGAGCAGATGCGGGGGAGGCTGCAGAAGAGCGCCCTCGTCCAGGAGGGCGAGAGCCCGCCCGAAGACCCCGGGGAGCTCCTCGAAGAGACGGAGAGGCTCGTCTCCGAGCTCGAAGGGTACGTGCGGCGCATCAACAGGACTAACCTCTCCGCGACGCTCTCGGGCGGCGGGACGACGCTCACGGACGCTCTGGCGCGCCGCGACGCCCTGACGTTGCGCTACGGGAACCTGAAGACCCTCGTAAGCACGGCCTCCGACCGGGTGCCGCGCTACGGGCGGGCGGAGATCCGTATCCTGCCCGCCGTCGAGGTAGGACCCCTGAGGCGCGCAGGATGGACGAGCTGGCACGAGAGAGACGCGAGCTCGACACCGCCATCCAGCAGGCCAACTGGGCCACCGATCTCATAGAGGGTTAGACGAAGGAAGCCGTTTCTCCAGCAGGTAACCCACGTCTTCGCGGGTGGTGGCGAACGCCGAGAGCGCGTCGGCTCTCTAAACACAGACGCGTCATGGACTGGTCTCAGAAGCCATCTCCCGGGTGGTGCCGGGGCGGCACCGTGGGGTTCGAGTCCCCACTTCACTGATGAGCCCAGCACCTGTAACACGGGCACCGGGCAACGCGCAGCGTAACCACCTGGCGTAGGACCATCCGAACGAGGACCGGGCGAGGGCGGGCAAGGGGCAAGCTGGAGACGGTTGTAGGGTCCGGGGCACACAGAAGCCCCGGACCCTTTCGTTTATGGGGAGATTCGAGGTGCCAACCTGGTCCTCAAGTAGGGCCACGCTACGAAGGCCACCAGCACGGCGATGAGGATACCACCCAACAACAAGACTCCACTAGCCCCGCCGCAAAAGCACCGACGCCGCGACGGCTGAACCTACCAGCGCCAGGGCAGCCACCAAGGTAAGCGGCCCGACGATCGGATGACCGCCGGAGGTGGGCAGCACGCTGGCGTTGGTCTTCGTCGCGTCAGGACTAGCAGTAGCTGTCGCCGTGCGGGAGACGGTAGCTGATTCGTCAGCCACCGTCTTGCGAACAGTATGCTCCTCAGAAGTCAAGACGTAACCGTCGCTCGCTGGGGCGGTCGAATAGAACATCACCCCTTCCAAGCTCATCTCGCTTTCGCTGAAGTCTATGAAATCGAAGTCGCCTCCCGTTAGTCTAGAGCGTTTCCTGAAAAGGTTGGACCCCCTTGATCTCGCTAACCACGGCCAGCTCTCGGCACTACGCTTTTTTCTGGCTGGCCGCTAGTAGATGACCGCCAAGAGCGTTCTTTTCGGGAAGGGTTCACCCTTTTCGGGAACGGGTGTAATTGCGTCCTGCGTCCGTGGCCGCAGCCGAGTGGGAAGAAGCGTGATGTAGGTTCGACAACCGAACCGCACCGGGTTTGAGGCCGCTGACGGGCGTTTAGGTGGCGCACGGGCGGGGGAGGCTCATGGTAGTGCGTCCACCAATTGCGAAGGAGAACCGTGAGAAGGAAAGTCCTGGTTTTGCTCGCAGCCGCTATCGTCGGTGTGTCCGGCGTTGTAGCCTGCGGACAGGCGGCCGAAGACGAAGTGCGCCAGCGGGTAGAAGAGAAGGTAGAGCAGGGCAAACAGCGGGCGAAGGAAGAGATCGAAAAGGGGAAGCAACGTCTAGAACGGGAAGGACAGAGAGCCAAGAAGGAGATGGAGCAAGAAGTGCAGAAGGTGAGGGAGCAAGCGGAAGATAAGGCTGGTACACAGCGCTAAGCACTCCGCCTACCGCCCGATAACCTAGCGCCGAAGGTGGCGTAGAATGTTCCGTAGCCGAACGGGAGGTGGCGATGGAACGAGATGATGCTGAGTTCAGGGCAGCAAACGAGCGAATTACGACGATGGCCGAGGAGCTGCGCAAGGCGGAGTTGGTGCGCGACAGGCTCGAAGGGCTAGACCGGCTCATTGGCTCCTACCCAGAAGGCCACGACATGCGGACACGCCTGGAAGCCCTCCATGTAAATCGGGCTCTGGAGGGGGTTAATGAAGACATCCGGCTTCTGACCGACGCCCTACAATACCCGCGTGGTACCTGAGCGCTCCGGATTGTTGGGTGGGACCACAAGACCCGAAGGACGTAACCAGGGACACGGCCCGCGCAACAGACCGGAGCCCCGTAGGACCCCGACCCAATAACACTCTCTTCTACTTCAGACGGTTCTTGAGGGCTCTCTTGGCCTTGTCCACGCCGCTTTCTGAGTCACTGGTGCCCTTGCCCTTCTTCTCACCGGATACCTTGTCCTTAGCGGCCTTCGTCGCCGCCTCTTTGATCTTCTTGCCTATGCCGGCCATATTGATCACCCTTCTCTGAGGAGTGTGTATCTATTGGCGACTTTACCTATCGGAGTATGCACCCAACCATCGATGCGGTTACCGCTCGATAGCCAGACCGGCTAGACCCTTGAGACGTTATCCGCCTGCATTCCCTTCTGGCCCTGGGTCGCCTCGTAAGAGACCTTGGCACCCTCATCGAGGGACTTGTAGCCGTTACCTGCTATACCACTGTGGTGCACGAAAAGATCCTCGCCACCCTCGTCGGGGGTGATGAAGCCGTAGCCTTTATCGTCGTTGAACCACTTTACCGTTCCTTGGGCCATATCTGGAGCCCGCCTTTCTCTCTTGGGGCTCCACCGCAATAAAAAAGCCGCTCCTCATGTTGAGGGCGGCGCTTCGATCACCATAAAACCCACATCTATCTACTGCACCCTTACTATACCACGATCAAGGCCGGGACACCTCGAAGGATACCCCGGCCCGTTCGCTTACGGCGCTACTTCCCTAGGCGGTACTCCGCTTGGATCGCGCAGCCTGCAACGCTAATTCAAGACCGTACTGGAGCGTGCCGGGCTCCCGAAGACGACCCGCTTTCACGATCTCCGTCACACCTGCGCCACGCTCCTACTGAGGCAAGGCGTTCACGTCAAGTACGCCCCCCGGTGTGTCGATGAGAAAATTCACGTTCCACCTCTGGCATGGCGGCGTACCATAGCTCGTCGGTGTACCGAGCGTACGTGGCGCGGCGGATCAGAGGTCGAGGGATCAAGGCGAAGGAAAACGCTCGATAATAGTGCATCCCAGTGTGCCGGGACGCTTGTTTCAATACTGGGCCCAAAAATGAAACAAGACGCATCGAATGAAGCGCTTGTTTCACTCGGGCGCAGTTGTAAAGAACATCGACGGGTCTTATCCAACAGCAGGGCGACCCGCAAGGTGAGGACGCTGCCTCAAGTACGCTTGTCTTGATGAGAAACTTATTCTAACATACTCACATTGATGAATGTTTCGCGAATGTGAGTCTTGTTGTTGTGAGTAACCCGAAGGACAGAAGATGAGCGACTTCGTCGGCAGGCGGGCGTACATGGCGACCCTGGCGGCTGAGCTGGACAGGGTGCGGCAGACGGGCCGCGGCCGCCTCGTTTCCATGCGGGGGCGGAGGCGGGTCGGGAAGTCGCGCCTCGTGGACGAGTTCCTGAGGCGGGGCGCACGTCCTCCGGTGCCTTACGTCTTCTTTACGGCCTCCAGGCAGCCGCTCGCGCGTGAGCTCGAACTGTTCGCGCAAGACGTCGCGCGTTCGGGGCTGCCGGCCGCGGCCGCGATGCGCGGTGGGGGCGCGACCTTCGAGTCGTGGGACGGGGCGATGACCTTCCTGGCGACCGCCGCCGGCGGAACGCCGCAGGTCATCGTGATAGACGAATTCCCCTACCTTGTGGAGCAAGACTTTTCCCTGGAGGCTACCCTGCAGAAGGTCTGGGACAGGTATCTCAGAGAAGCTCCGGTACTCCTCGTGCTCATAGGTTCGGATATATCCATGATGTCGGCGCTAACTGAGTACGACCGGCCCCTCTACGGGAGGCCGACCCTGGAGATGGTCGTGGAACCCTTCGGGCCGCAGGAGACGACCGAGATGCTGCATCTGCCTGCCGCCGACGCGATCGACGCCCAGCTGGTGCTCGGCGGGTTTCCCCAGATCACCCAGGAGTGGCGGCCAGGGACCGGCATGTGGGACTTCCTGGATGAGCAGCTCTCCAACCCCACCTCGCCGCTCATCGTCGGCGGGGAGCGCATCCTCTCCGCGGAGTTCCCGGAGGAAGTCAGGGCCAGGCAGGTGCTCGCGACCATCGGCTCCGGTGAAAGGACCTTCACCGCAATACAGCGTCGAGCGGGCATCCATGAGACGACGCTGCAGAGGGCGCTTGCGGTGCTGGTCGGGCAGAAGCGCGTTGTGTCGGCCGAGCGCCCGCTCTCGAGCAGGGCCTCGAGGGAGACGCACTACGCGGTCGCGGACCCCTACCTCCGCTTCTGGCTGCGCTTCGTCGGGCCCAACATGGCGGAGATAGAGCGAGGTCGCGGTGATCTCGTGGTCGCAAGGATTCGCGAGGACTGGTCCACGTACCGCGGCAGGGCCGTGGAGCCCCTGGTCCGGGAGTCCATCTTCCGCATGCTGCCCGACGAGCGGTTCGGGGACGCGCAGTACGTGGGCGGGTACTGGACGAGGAAGGGCGACGTGGAGGTGGACCTGGTCGGGGCGGAGAAGAAGGCGCGTCCGAGGCGCGTCGCGTTCGTGGGCTCGATCAAGTGGCGGGAGAGGACACCCTTCGGCGGTCGCGACCTGGGGCGCATCGCGGCGCAGCGCGACGAGGTCCCCGGAACCGACGAAGATACCGTCCTGGTCGGTGTCTCCAGGGAAGGGTTCGACGAGCAAGGCAGGGGCATCGATGTGGCCCTGGGCCCCGAGGACTTGTTAGAAGCCTGGAGAGAAGTGAAACCCTAGGAACTTCGCCATGGTGGACGCTCGGAGGCTACCGTACACTCGGCGCGTCGTCCGTGAAACCTGTCGTTACGGAGGGCTTGATGACGAGAGCACTCGGTGGAAGAGTTGTCCACGGACCGCCCGGTGAAAGGCGCGCGATGGCATCGAGGGTAGAGTCGGGCAGCGTGCTCTCCCCGCGCGCACTCAACCGGGCGACGCTGGCGAGGCAGATGCTATTGTGGCGCCATGAGCTGCCCGCCCTGCGGGCGATCGAACACCTCGTCGGCATGCAGGCACAGGCACCCGACCCGCCCTACGTCGGCCTGTGGACGCGGCTGGAGGATTTTCGCCCCGACGAGCTGGCACGCCTGATACTGGACCGGCGCGCTGTGCGCATCGCGCTCATGCGCAACACCGTCCACCTGGTCACCGCCCGCGACTGCCTGAAGCTCCGGCCCCTGGTGCAGCCGGTCATAGACCGCGGCCTGCGCGCCAGCCGCAAAGGTCTGGAAGGGGTGGACATCGAGGCGCTCTCCGCCGCCGGCCGCGCGCTGCTCGAGGAACGGGCGCGTACCGCCAAGGAGCTCGGCGTACTGCTGCAGGAGCGGTGGCCCGAGCGCGATCCCGCCTCCCTCGCCCGCGCCATCCGCCACCTGGCGCCGCTCGTCCAGGTGCCGCCCCGTGGCGTCTGGGGAAAGAGCGGGCAGACTACGCATACCACGGCCGAGGCCTGGCTCGGCCGCCCCCTCGACCCCGACCCCTCGCCTGACGAGATGGTAGCACGCTACCTCGCAGCGTTCGGCCCGGCCAGCGTCAAGGACGCGCAGACCTGGTCGGGGCTGACCCGGCTCGGCGAGGTCGTCGATCGGCTCCGGCCGCGCCTGAGCACCTTCCGCGACCAGCATGGCAGGGAACTGTTCGACCTGCCGGACGCCCCGAGGCCCGACCCAAACACCCCGGCCTCGCTCCGCTTCCTTCCCGAGTTCGACAACCTGATCCTCTCCCACGCCGATCGCACCCGCGTCATCGCCGACGGGCACCGCCAGGCGATCGCCTCCAGGAACGGCATGGTCCCGGCCACGGTGCTCGTCGACGGCTTCGTGCGGGGGACGTGGAAGACGCAGCGAAGCCGCCAGAAGTTCACGCTCGTGATCGAGCCGTTCGAGCCCTTTACCAAGGCGGACCGCGACGCCCTTGCCGAAGAGGGAGAGCAACTCATCCGGTTCATGGCGCAGCCGGAGGGCGCCGAGGCGTTCGAGGTCCGCATCGAAGAGGGGGACTAGGGGCCACGGGACCGAACCTGGGCCTGTCCGAGGGTAGTGGCGGCCAGACGGGAGACAACCCGGATCGATCTCCCCCGGCTCTCACTCCTGAG
>JBPCIR010000030.1:0-13655 GCA_051006095.1 Rubrobacter sp.
AGGCTCCCTGCCTGGCGTATCATGCCGCCGTCGACGAAGAAGGTGCTTCCTGTGGAGTAGGATGAGGCGTCTGAGGCCAGGTAGACGGCCATGGAAGCGACGTCCTCGGGACGCCCGATCCTGCCAAGGGGGATCTCGGCGAGCAACTCCTGTCTCTGGTCGGGATGGTCGTCGAGGTTCCTGTTTATAGGGGTCTCGATGGCGCCTGGGGCGATGTTGTTTACGGTGATGGAGTGCGGGGCCAGCTCGACGGCGATGGTCCGCATCAGCATCCTGACGCCGCCTTTGGCTGCGCAGTAGGGGGAGTTGGTGGGCATGGGCAGGTCCTCGTGCACCGAGGAGACGTTTATAATGCGTCCCCCTTCGCCCTGGGAGACCATCTGGCGGGCGGCCTCCTGGCACCCGAGCCACACCCCTGTGAGGTTGACCGAGATCACCTTCTCCCACGCCTCCAGGGGCGTCTCGAGGAAGGGGATCTTCTGTTCTATACCAGCGTTGTTGACCATGACGTCGAGGCGGCCGAACTCCTCGACGGTCTGCCGGATCAAGTTCTGCACACCCTCGGGCTCGGAGACGTCGGCCTGGACGGAGATGGCCTTGCCTCCGCCCTTCTCTATCTCGTCGACCGCCGCCTGCCCCTCTTCTGGGTGGCTCCTGTAGTTCACGACCACCGAGGCCCCCTCACGGGCGAAAGCGACCGCGATAGCCCTGCCGATCCCAAGCGAAGAGCCTGTTACTGCGGCGACCTTATTATCTAGCTGCACTGCTAACCTCCCTACCGGATAGACGGAGCGCGCAGTTGACCAGCGCCAGGTGTGTAAACGCTTGCGGGAAGTTGCCAACCAATCTCTGTGCCCGCGTGTCGTACTCTTCGCTGAGCAGTCCCACATCGTTGCGTAGTGCGAGCAGCCGTTCAAAGAGTTCCTCGGCCTCGTTCTTTCGGCCGATGCCCCACAGCGCGCTGACCAACCAGAAACTGCAGATCAAGAACGAGCCTTCGTGCCCTGAAAGGCCGTCGTCGGACTCATCCGTACGGTAGCGCAAGAGGAGGCCGTCTTCGGTTAGCTCGTCGCGGATCGTCTCGACGGTACTGACCACCCTCGCGTCGTCGTATGGCAGAAACCCTACGCGCGGTATGAGCAGCGCGCAGGCGTCGAGCGCGTCGGAACCGTAAGCCTGGGTGAAGGTCCCCCGCTCTGTGTCGTAGCCTTTCGCCATTACGTCCTTGAGGATCTCGTCTCGCACGGCCCGCCAGTGGTCCGCGGGACCCTCGAGCCCGAATCGCTCCACACCCTTGACGAGTGAGTCAAACGCAACCCAGCACATCACCTTGGAGTAGACGAAGTGCTGCCTCTCGCCGCGCGACTCCCAGATCCCGTTGTCGGGACGCTTCCACGCCTCCTCCAGGCGCCCCGCGAGCCACCTCTGCAGCCCCCAGCCCCTCTCCATGGGGATGATCCCCGCGGTGCGGCCCACGTGCGCAGCACCAAGCACCTCACCAGGCACATCTCCCTGAACCTGTCCCGCGGCGTCGTTCCCGACGCGGACAGGCCTGGCGCCTTCGTAACCGGTGAGCCAGGGCAGTTCGTACTCCGGTAGGCGGCGGGCGCCGTCTATGGCGTACATGATCTGTGCGTCTGCCGGGTCGCCGGCGACGGCCCTGAGCACCCATTGCTGCCAGGCGCGGGCCTCCTCGAGCATGCCCACACCTACAAGCGCGCCGAGGGTAAAGGTACTGTCCCGAAGCCAGCAGTAGCGGTAGTCCCAGTTCCTGGAGCCGCCGAGGGTCTCGGGGAGCGAGGTCGTGGCGGCGGCGACGATGCCGCCGCTCGGCTCGTAGGTGAGGCCCTTTAGGGTCAGGAGGGAGCGGTAGACGGCATCCTGGAAGCGGCCCTCATAGCTTATGTCTGCCACCCAATCGAGCCAGAAGCGTTCCGTGTCGTCCACCGCCTGCAGCCCGTCGATTGCCAGCGGCCTTTCGCCGTAGGAAGGCGACCAGGTGAGCACGAAAGGGACGCGCTCTCCCTCGGAGACCGAGAATCGGGAGAGGATCTCACCTTCCCCCTCTTCGTGGGGGGCCGAGGCGCGCAGCCACAGCGCGTCCGGTCCCGCTACGGCGCGCACCTCGCGTCCCTCTACGGTCACCCAAGGGACGATGTGCCCGTAGTCGAAGCGTAGCCTGAGCTCGCTCGTGATCGGTACCCTGCCACTTACGCCCTCGACCACCCTAACCAGGTCCGGCGCCGCGCCGCGGGGCGGCATACAGTCGATCACCCTAACGACACCCTCTGCAGTCTCCCACTCGGTCTCCAGGATTAGCGTGTGCCCCCTGTAACGTCGCCTCGTGCATCGCCCCCCCGACGTGGGGGCGATGCGCCAGCGGCCGTTTTCGTCTGCGCCCAACAGCGCGGCGAAGCAGGCCGGCGAGTCGAAGCGGGGGAAGCACAGCCAGTCTACGGACCCGTCGGCACCGACGATGGCCGCGGTGTGCAGGTCTCCTATCATCGCGTAATCTTCGATCCTACTCGGCATCAGTGCCTTTCCTGCAAAACGACGGCAAACGAACTATGCCAGACCCCGAGATACGCGGCCACCCCGTAGTTTGTGAGGCTGGGGAGTAGGAAAAGGCATCGCTGCCCTCCGCAATGACATCGGGCCCTGATGCAAAGGGCCGCGGATTGCTCGTAGGAGCGGTTCGCGAACCGCCCTAGGACGAACCGCCCTCAGTACGCGGGCCCGGCGGAAGCGTTGACGCTCGCGCTCGCAGTCGCACTCGCGTTCTGGGCTCCGGTCGTTCCAACGCTCATCGTGAGGATCACAGGCGCCCCCTGTTTCGCCCTGGCGCCGGCTTGGGGCTCTGTCCGAATGGCCGTCTGCGGGCCTACGTGGCTCACCTCCTCCTTTATGGCCGCTACCTCGAAGCCGGCATCGGAGATGATCCTGACGGCCTCTTCGAGGCTGCGGCCCGAGACGTCGGGCACTTCGACTCCTCGCTCTCGTTCCAAACCGCCCGCGGCGCCTTCTACATCGCCAGGGGCTGTCATCGCCTTCAGGCCAGAAGGAGGCTCGTTCGCCGTAGCCGTTACCCTGGGTACGGAAGACTCGGCGTTGCCGGCGCCGATCAAGGCCAGTGCTGCCCACGAAAGACATGCTACGAACAGCAGCGCTGCAAGGATCGCCAGGACGCCGCGCCGCCGCCGTCGACCCAGGGCGCCGAAATCGGTGGGCCGTACTGCGGGCGGCCGGTCGACCCTACCCTGGACGGCTGCGGTAACCGCGTGCGTGGAGGGAGTGATCCCGCCCGGGATCCCGAGTCGCTCCCGCGTCTGTCGTTCGGGTAGCGCCTCTGTGATCCCGAAGTCGCCGGAGAGGGACTTCCTGGGCTTTCCGCTGGCGAGCACCAAGTCCTCCACCATCCCCGTGAGATTGAACATCGCGGACATGATGAGGCTCTGGCGCGCCAGGATCGTTCGCAGGGTGGGGGAGAGGGCCACCTCATCCATGGCAGGACGCTCCCTGATGTCTCCCCGCAGGCCCTCAAGTGTCTGGTGAAGCCTGTCCAACCTGCGGTCGAGCTCTCCCGTATCCTCGCGCAGTTGTCTTCTGACGGAGTCTGTGGCGAGCCCTTCCTTGTGGAGATCTCTGGCCTCCCTGATGCGGTCGAAGGAGTCCTCCGGGATCGAAATCCTGCCAGACTTCCGCAGGTGTGGGATGGAATACTCCCTCAAGTAGCGGTACAGGGTCGGGCTGGGGATGCCAAGCAGACTACTGACCTCATCGACCGTGTAGATAGCCCCTCCAGTACTATCACGCGAATATTTTGCAACTTTCTCTCTTCGGCCAGCATGTTAACACAGAGTCCACTCATCCTCGCAATGCGACAGAAGGAGGCTTATTCGGCATACGTAAAGGATCTTCGCGGCCCACTTCCGGAAAAGCTCTCAGGTCGCCTGTCAGGGACGTAGGTGAGGAATTATCGCAGCCTGATAACGGCAAGAATCGTCTTGATTTCCCTTGGCATAGCGCGAATACTCTTCGCGCGGAACTTTGATGTTGAACTACAGGTAAATATAAAGCTAACGCAGACGGAGGGGGATTGCGTTTTGCTCAAGTTGTCTCGTTTGTTATGGATATTGCTCTTTGTCGGAGCTTTCGTGGCCCTGGGCAACGGTCGTGCTGAGGCAGATACGGGGTTGGCTTCCTATTATGGGACTGGCTGGGAGGGATCTCTTACGGCCAGTGGCGAGGTCTTCGACCCCTACGGTTTGACGGCGGCGCACAAGACGCTGCCGTTCGGGACGCGGTTGACGGTCACGTACGAAGGCCGCTCCGTTCAGGTCACTGTCAACGACCGGGGTCCGTATACCGGCGGAAGGGAACTAGATCTCTCCAAGGGCGCGGCCCAGGCTATTGGCCTCACTGCGGCCGGCGTGGATTGGGTGAGCTACACCGTGACGGGCAGGGGTGGTTACCGCGCCACGCATTCGTCCGGCTACGGCGCCGATAATTCGGCCGGTCATACAAGAGGCTACAGAGATCACAGCTATACTCCCGACCGGTCTGATCAGGGTGTCGGGTCCCACTACGTGGTGCGACCCGGAGATACTATGTCGGGGATAGCGGCCCAGCTCGGCACCTCCGTGCATTATCTCGCTTCGGCCAACGGCATAGCAAATCCAGACGTGATCGCGGTCGGACAGAAACTCTACTACTGACCTTCTGTCCCGGCGCGTCTCTTGTAGACTAGGTGCGTAAGCACAAGCGGAGGAGACGCTTTTGGTAGAGAACGGCACCGCTCCTACGTTCGGGTTGTGGTACGACTTCAGGCAGAGGTTGCCGCTCGGGGACTACGCACGGTTCTACGCCGAGTGTCTCGAGGAGATCGAAGAGGGAGAGAGGCTCGGCTTTACGGGGGTCTGGCTCTCGGAGCACCATTTCGTAGACGACGGGTACCTGCCCTCGCCGCTCGTGGTCGCCGCCGCGATAGCGGCCAGGACGAGGACTATGACCATCGGGACGAACGTGCTGCTGTTGCCGATGCACCATCCCCTTAGGGTGGCGGAGGATGCTGCGGTGGTCGACCTCATCTCCGGCGGGCGGTTCGTGCTCGGGGTCGGCCAGGGCTACGTTCAGCACGAGTTCGAGACGCTAGGCTTCGAGCGGAAGTACAGGCCCTCGCTCTTCGAGGAGGGGATCGGGGTGATCCGTCACGCCCTCGGGGAGGGAAGAACAGGTTACAAAGGCAGGCGCTGGAACTTCGAAGACCTGCCTTTCGGGCCGCGCCCTGAGGACAGGCTCCCCGTATATATCGGCGCCTTCGCGGACCCGGCAATAGACCGCGCCGCCCGCCTCGGGGACGGGTTCCTGGCATCCGCGGGCGGTGGAGCTTTCGGCGAGACGCACAGGAAGGTCCTTGCGGCGCTGGAGCGGCACGGGCGCGCCGGAGAAGAGTTCCCTTACGTGGCCTCCGGCGTTGCTTTCGTACACGAGGATGCCGGGTTGGCCAGGGAGATCGTCGGTCCGGCCATCACTTACCAGCGGACGCGTTACGCCGAGTGGGGAACGGATAGGGACGAGCCTCGTCCCGGGCCGATCCGCGAGGAGGACCTGCCCTGGGAGAGGTACCTCGTCGGCACACCCGAAGAGGTCGCGGAAGGCTTGATCGGGCTGCATGAGGAGGCGCCCTACGACCACCTCTGCTTCTGGGGCCGCCTCCCCGGCGTCACCCACGAACAGGCGCTCGCCAACATGCGCCTGTTCGCCTCCGAGGTCGCGCCTCGCGTTCGTGCGGCGGTAACGGGTTGAAAGTAACACCTGCGGTACTGGATCAGGACCAGACCGCCTTCCTCGTGCGGCAGAGGGTGGCGCGCCTCGCGACCGCCGACAGTGCTGGAAAACCGCACGCAGTACCAGTGTGCTTCGCCTGCGCGCGGGCTTCGGTCTACATAGCCCTCGACGAGAAGCCGAAGGACGTACCCGTATCCAACCTCAAGCGCGTCAGGAACATCCTCGAGAACCCTGACGTTGTACTGGTCGCGGACCGATACACCGAGGACTGGAACCTTCTGGCTTTCGTTATGGTGCGAGGTAGGGCTGAGCTCCTCGACCCCGACACCGAGGAGCACGTTGCGGCCGTAAGGCTCCTGCGGGGCAAGTACCACCAGTACGAGACGATGCGCATAGAGGCGAACCCCGTCATCGCCATACGCGTCGAGAGAGCGGCCTCGTGGGGCGCCCTCGACGAGCCCGGCGTCTCAGGGCCGCAGGTCCTCGACACGATCCGTGGCCGCCGCTCTGTCAGGCGGTATCTCGAGAAGGACGTGCCTGAGGACCTCGTGGAGCGGGTGCTCGAGGCCGCCAGGTGGGCGCCTTCCCCCCACGGCCGGCAGCCCTGGCGCTTTGCCGTACTCACGAGAGAGGAGACCAAAGAGCGTCTGGCCGATGCGATGGGCGAAGAGTGGCGGTCCAACCTGGAGATGGAGGGCCAGAGGGTGGAGATCGTCGAGAAGCGCCTCGAAGGCTCCCGCAGGCGCCTGCTGGACGCGCCGGTACTCGTACTGATCTGTCTCTACCTCGAAGACCTCGACGTCTACCCCGATGCTGGGCGCCAGCGCGGGGAGACCTCGATGGCCGTACAGTCTTTAGGGGCAGCGGCCCAGAACGCGCTGCTCGCGGCCTACGACCTCGGCCTCGACGCTGGCTGGATGTGCGCCCCGCTCTTCTGCCCGGAGAAGGTCGTGGGGGCCCTGGGACTCGACCCGAAGCTGGTGCCGCACGCCCTGCTCACGCTCGGTTACGCCGAGGGCGACCCGCCGAAGCGCCGCCCCCGCCGACCCCTCGACGAGCTCGTGGTTTACAGAGACTGAGGGGTTTTACGTGGTTACGCGGAGGCTCACTTCTTCCCGCGTGCTTTCGCGGAAGACGCCTCCACATGCCCGGCCCGTTCCCGCCCAAAAACACGACAAACTTTATCGGAGATACGTTAGAATGTGCGCTCGTAAACCGAGTGAGGAGAGATAATGACCGAGCAGGAGATACAGGAGAAGGGTTATGCGAATCCCGACGCCCTCGTCAGCACCCAGTGGGTCGCAGAGCACCTGGGCGACACGGAGAACGTACGCATCGTGGAATCGGATGAGGACGTGCTCCTCTACGACATAGGACACGTCCCGAACTCCGTGAAGGTAGACTGGGTCGAGGATCTGAACGATCCGCTGATGCGTGATTACCTCGACCCCGAACACTTCGCCAACCTCATGGCAGAGTTGGGCATCTCGCCTGACACGACGGTCATCTTCTACGGTGACAGGAACAACTGGTGGGCGACATACGCCCTCTGGGTGTTCGGCCTCTTCGGCCACGACAACGTCAAGGTCATGGACGGTGGAAGGATAAAGTGGGAGGCTGAGGGTCGCGAGATGACCCAGGAAGTGCCTTCCTTTGCCAGGGCTGACTACCCCGTTCCAGAGAGGGACGACTCCAGGATAAGGGCGTTCAAGGAGGATGTGGATAGGCACCTTGAGGCCAGGGGCCAGATGGTCGACGTGAGGAGCCCTGGTGAGTACAGGGGAGAGCTGCTTCACATGCCCGACTACCCACAGGAGGGCGCGCTCAGGGGAGGGCACATCCCGGGGGCCGCGAACGTGCCATGGGCTAGGGCTGTGAGGGAGGATGGGACCTTCAAGAGTGCTGATGAGCTGAAGGAGATCTACGAGGGAGAGGTCGGCCTCAGCCAGGGGGAGGACGTAATAGCCTATTGCAGGATAGGAGAGCGATCCTCCCACACGTGGTTCGTCTTGAAGTACCTCCTCGGTTACGAGGGCGTGCGTAAATACGACGGATCCTGGACCGAATGGGGCAACCTCGTGCGGGCTCCCATAGAGAGATAGAGGTTTGGAAGCGGAGAAAGAAAGGACGGATCGCAACAGGAAGAGCGGCGCCGCTCTCCTGGTCGAGCACGCTAGGAGGCCCCGCCACAAGAACGATTGGGGCGTCCCCGAAGACGCCGACGTCGCGATACCCGGCGGCAGCCCCGAGTGCGGGGGTTCTGTGGTCATCTACCTCAAGGGAGATGCTGACGGCAATGTAGAGTGGCTCTCGTGGACCGGGCAGGGGGACACCATAAGCATGGGAGCCACGTCCATCGTGGTCGAGCGTATCTTGAGTGAGGGTCTCAGTATGCAAGAGGTCCTCGAGATGGACTACGAGGGATTCGTCGATTCCCTGGGTAGGGAGATTATAGGCAGCCGCACGAGGCATGCCACGTTGGGGCTCTCCACCATAAAGGCTGCCGTCAGGCAATATCAGCGGGCGGGCCGTTCGGGGGGACGGGCCGCCGTATAGCCTCAGCGCCCGAGGGCACCGTCTCTGTGAAGAGCGTGTCCACGCTCTCGCGTCAGGTCGACTAAACTGCGCACCGTGAGCGAGCGATACGATGGACCACTCTGGGGAGGAAGGTTCGGGGCCTTACCGGCCGAGGCCTTCGAGCGTCTCAACGCCTCGATCCCCTTCGACGTCCGTCTCGCTCCTCACGACATACGTGGTTCCATCGCCCACGCGAGGATGCTGGGGGTGCAAGGGATCGTCTCTGATAGAGAATCGGCGATGCTGGTGCAGGGCCTCGAAGCGGTGCTACGAGAGGTAGAGGAAGAGGAGTTCTCGTGGGATCTCTCGGACGAAGACGTGCACACGGCCGTCGAGCGCAGGCTGAGGGAGATTGTGGGCGATGTGGCGCTCAAGCTGCACACGGGCCGCAGCCGCAACGATCAGGCCGCCCTCGATTTGCGCCTCTTCGTCAGGGACGCGGCCGAACGGATAGGCGCTGGCGTGCTCGCCACCATGCGGGCGCTTGTCACGGTGGCCGAGACGGACGGGGACCTCGTTCTACCAGGCTACACCCATCTTCAGCGCGCGCAGCCGATCCTGCTCTCCCACCACCTGCTCGCCCACTTCGGGGCCTTCAGGCGGGACCTGCGGAGGTTGGGGGCCGCCAGGGAGGCCGCCGGTGTCTCGCCGCTCGGGGCCGCCGCGCTCGCGGGGACGCCGCATCCCGTAGACCCCAGGCTCACCGCTGAGGAGCTGGAGATGGAGCCGTTTACAAACTCGTTGGATGCGGTCTCGGAGCGGGACTTCGTCCTTGATCTCCTCTACGCCTGTGCCGTGCTCGGGGTTCACCTGAGCAGGCTAGGGGAGGAATGGGTGCTGTGGACCAGCGCCGAGTTCGGGTTCGCCACCTTGGACGACGCGTACACTTCCGGCTCGTCCATCATGCCCCAGAAGAAGAACCCCGACGCCTACGAGTTGATGCGCGGCAAGAGTGGCCGCCTCATCGGGGACCTGAACGGGCTCTTGATCACCCTAAAAGGCCTCCCCTTAGGCTACTCGAAGGACCTGCAGGAGGACAAAGAACCTCTCTTCGACGCGGTCGACTCGGTGCTCGCGATGCTCGCCGTCCTGCCCGAAATGCTAAGGACGGCGCGCTTCCACGGCGGACGGATGGCCGAGGTGGCCGGGGGTTTCGCCCTGGCGACGGAGCTTGCCGACTTCCTCGCGGCGAAAGGAGTTCCTTTCAGAGAGGCGCACCACGCCGTAGGGAGACTCGTGCGGAGGTGCGAGGAACTGGGAGTGTCGCTGGAGGACGTGCCGCAAGACGAGCTCGCTGCGGCGCATCCCGCGCTCTCGGAGGTACCGGAAGAGCTGCTTACGCCGCAAGGGAGCGTGCAGAACAAGATCTCCGCCGGCTCCACGGCTCCCGGTTCCGTCGGGGAGCAGCTCGGGCAGGCAAAGGCTTTCCTCGAGACTATGGGAGGCAGGTTGGAAGGCCAGGCTTCAGAAGGGAGTGACCGATGAGGATTGTTCAGATGTCCGATGTTCACGTAGGTTCTGGGCTGTTTCGGCCGGACCTTCTCGAGGCCACCATCGAGGAGAGCAACGCTCTGGAGCCGGATCTCGTGGCTATCGTGGGGGACCTGACGATGGAGGGATATCGCTGGGAATTCGAGGAGGCAAAAGTTTACTTCGACCGTCTGGAGTGTCCGAACGTCATCTACGCGATGGGCAACCACGACGCCAAGAACGTCGGCTACAGGCACTTCGAGGAGTTCTTCGGCATAAGGGAGAGGTCCGCCCAGATCCCCGTACCCGAGGGAGAGGCCAAGGTCGTCGCGCTTGACTCGACCAAGCCGGATCTCGACGAGGGAGAGGTCGGGCGCGAGCACTACGGCTGGCTCGACTCGGAGTTCCGCGGCTGGGACCGTGGTCCGAGGATACTCATGATTCACCACCACATCCTCGCCGTTCCGGGCACGGGACGCGACGTCAACAACCTGCGCGACGCCGGCGACGTTATGGCCATCCTGCGCGAGTTGAAGGTCGACATGGTCCTCTCGGGCCACAGGCATGTCCCTTACGTCTGGAGTATCTCGGGGGTGAGGATCGTGCACTCAGGCACGGTATCGACCATGCGCGTGCGCGGCACGATGCCGCCGTCTTACAACGTCATCGAGATCGACGAAGACAGCGTCAACATTACCTTGCACCAACCGGGCAAGGGTGAGGAGGGCAAAGAGCCCCTCGCCTCGTTCTCCCGCACCCCCGTTACGACGAGCGAGTTCTACCCCGACTTCGAGCGCTTCGTCCTCTACGACCGGCTTCCTTTCCTGAAGTAAACATTGTGTAGGCTTCAGGCAACAGGTTTCAGGATTTTCGTTCGAAGGCGGGGGATCAGGCGGTCATAGGAATTGTTCGGCTTCGGTGAGCTGGCCGGTCTTCTCGAAGGCCTGGTGCAGGAGCAGACGTCCCTCTTCGCTTTCCTCCTCGGTACGGGCTTTCTCCAGCACGGTCTTCACGGACTCCTCGATTGCGTCTGGCTCGAAGGTGATGTCTGGCAGGGCGATGACGACTTCCCTGATCTGGCGGTAGATAAAATCGGGTTCACCAGCGTATACCCACCCGTGGCGGGCGAGTACCCAGGCCCAACCTTTCATGCGGATGGTGTTCTCTATGTCCTCGTCCTCGAGGCCGAACATCTCGATCCTGAGCCTGTGGGCCGTAATTACCTCTGGCCTTATGCGCACCGTCGTTGGCATGGGCACAGTTTAACAGCGACGCAGGTCGAGACCGTAGCCTGACTTCGCCTCTGCGGTCATCGTCCCGTGCTCCTGCATCCAGCCGAGGTGGCGCTCCACGGACGGTCCGACTGCGGCGATGTGTTCCCCCGCGATTGCTACCGAGGCGGGGGAGTGGATGCGCAGGGCTCCGAACTCCCTGCCCCGGAGCGGGCCGGTACCTTCCGGGGGGAGGGCAGCAGTGAGATCGTGTATCAGTAGCGTGACCTCAATCCTTCATGCTGCCTTCCGAACTTGCGTGCTCTATGGGAGAGAGATCCAGGACCATCTCCAACTGGTTCATGTCCTGAAGCTCCCAGCCGCACAGGGTAAGCAGGTCGAACAAAAGGTGAAGAAGAAGGTCGAGACCGGCCAGGAGGACCTGAAGAAGAAGGTGGACGGCGTGCACAAGGATGTAAACGATCTCCAGGAGAAGGTGGACGAGCTGCTTGAGAAGGTAGATACCAAAGAGCAGCAGAACCAGTAGACGGACCGGAGCTCTTCTCCCTGTACACCCGTGATCTAGCGCAGGGTGCAAAGAGGTCGAACTGTTTTCCCTGAAACCTGAAGCCTGTAGCCGCAGTTTGCAGAAGGAGGCGCAGCCTCTCTGCAAACCGCTATAGACCAGCAACGCCAGGAACCCGTCAGGACTCTTCGCAGACGCGAGCGGTCTACATCCCAGATGGAATGTTCGACATCTTGCATGCTCTACAAAATGTAGTACGACTACTACATTGATCTGGGTGCTTTTGCTCGGCCTGGTGGCGACGATGCCCATAGGTGCTATCCTCGGCTCTCTGTTCTCCAACCCGAGCAGCCTGGGCTTTGTCTTTGTTCCCATGATGGGGCTCATCGCCATTTCGGGGATCTTCTATCCCATAACCGCCTTCCCTTTGTGGTTGCAGTGGATCGGCCAGGTATTTCCTATCTACTGGATGGGGCTCGGGATGCGCTCGGCGTTTCTGCCTGACTCACTTGCTAGCGTGGAGATAGACGATTCCTGGCGTCATCTGGAGACCGCCGGGGTCCACTACCAGACCGTGGGCTACCTCGAGAGGGGCGAGTATAGCCCCAACCTGCACCTCGCGTTGAAGATCGCAGAGTACTTCGAGGTCCCGGTAGAGGTGATCTTCTCCACCACCCCGTTCCCGCGCATCGGAAGCGGCGAGCGTTCGGCATGATCCCTGCCGATGACAAGCTCTGGTAGCGGGAAGGTTATATCGGGAAGAGCCTCCGCTTACAGCGGAAAGAGGAGCCACCGCTAAGATTGCGGTGGCTCCGGATCGCGGTGAGGTTTCTCCGCTGTCTACCTACTTTACGATGCCTTGCTCTTCGAGGTACTCCTTGGCGACATCCTCGGGGTCCTCCTGCTCGAGGTCCACCTGGGCGTTTAGTTGCCGCATGGTCTCGGCGTCCAGGGACTCGGAAACCGAGTTGAGAGCCTCTTCCATCTTCGGATTCTCCTCAAGGACGTCGCTCCTGACGACGGGTGCGGGATAATAGAAGGGCCAAATGTTCTTCTGATCCTCCATCACCACAAGCTCGTCGGAGGCGAGCTGGCTGTCTGTTGTAAAGCCCACACCGGCGTCGCCCTCGCCTTGCAGTACGCCCTGGTAGATCGGGCCTCCGATGCTGTTCACGACCTTGACGTCCCCGAACTCTAGGCCCTCGTAGTTCTTCTGCATGTTCGGGACGCCGTCCGAGCGCTTCAGGAACTCGGAGAAACTGACAAAGGTGATGTCACCCGAGGCTTCGGCGAGGTCCGCGAGGGTCTGCAGGTTGTACTCCTCGGCGACCTCCCTGCGCACGAAGATGCCGTAGGTGTTGTTGAACTGCGCTGGCTCGAGCATCGTGTTCGCCGGGTCGCGATCAGCGTAGGCTTTCTTTGCCTCCTGGTAGGTCGCATCGGGAGTATCCGGTAGTTCCGCCTGCTTGAAGACCTCCACGAGGGCCGTCCCCGTGTACTCGGGGTATATGTCGATCTGACCGTTCTGGAGGGCCTTGTCGGCTATCGCCGCGGAGCCAAGGTCCAGCTTCGTCTCAACGTTGAAGCCGTTCGCCTCGAGCGCCTGGGCGTATAGCTCGCCCAGGACGTACTGCTCGGTGAAGTTCTTGGAGCCGACGGTAATCGTCGGGCCGCCTCCACCGCTGTCCTCCCCGGCGCTCGGTCCCGAGCCGCTGCTGCTGCCGACGTTTCCGCAGCCGGCGAGGGCGAGCAGCGCGAGTGACGCAAGCAGCGCCGGGATGGCGCGGATCTGCTTCGTCCTGTTCTTCACTCTTCCTCCTTTGCCTTTGTGTCTAATGGCCACGCTTCTGCGCGATCTTCAATCCCTTAGGGGTCATGGCCCTCTCCAGCGCGCCGAAGCCGACCTCCGTGATGATGGCCAGGGCCGCAACCGAGAACGAGCCGGCGAGCAATATAGTCGTGTCGTTGAGCTGGGTGCCCTCCACGATCAGTTCCCCAAGACCGCCGCCCCCGATGAACGTTGCCAAGGTTGCGCTCGCCACCACCTGCACCGCGGAGGTTCGGATGCCGGCGAAGATCACCGG
>JBPCIR010000031.1:0-8535 GCA_051006095.1 Rubrobacter sp.
CAGGCCTCGAGGAAGCGTGCGGCCGAGGCGGGATCCGGCCGGAGGCCCTCTCCGGTCAGCTCCAGGGCCAGCATCAGGCCCCTTCCGCGGACCTCGGCGACGACCGGATGGTCCTCGGCCATCTTCATGAGACGGTCCTTGAGGTGGGTGCCTACCCCGTGGGCGTTCGTCTGCAGGTCGTTGTCGAGGACGTAATTTATGTTGGCGAGCGCGCCCGCCGTCGAGATCGGGTTCCCGCCGAAGGTGGAGAGGTGGAGGTTAGGGGAGACGGACTCGACTACCTCGGCCCGGCCGACGACGGCGCCTATGGCGAGGCCGTCGCCGAGGCCCTTGGCCATCACGATCATGTCCGGCTCCACGTCGAAGGCGTCGATGCCCCAGAAGTGCTCGCCGGTGCGCCCGAAGCCCGTCTGGACCTCGTCGGAGATCAGGAGTATCCCCGTCTCGTCCAGGATGCTCTTTACCCGCTCGAAGTAACCGGGCGGCGCCTCGACGAAACCCCCGACGCCCTGGATGGGCTCGGCTATAAACGCGGCGACGTTGCCTGTGGTCTCCTCCTCCACCACGGCGCGCACGTCGTCCGCGCAAAGGAGATTGCAGCGCCCCTCGTCTCGGCACAGGGCGCAGCGCAGCCTGTACGGGTTGCGGGCGTAGGCCACGTCGAGGGCCGAGCGCGAGGTCGCGCTCCAGGTACTCTGGCCCGTTATGCCCATCGTCATGAAGGTCGAGCCGTGGTAGGAGGAACGGAGGGCGATGATCTCGCTGGACTTGCGGTAGCGCGTCGCGAAGAGGAGCGCGGCCTCGTTCGCCTCCGAGCCGCTGCCGACGAAGAAAGCCTTCTTCTCGCCCGAGATCGGGGCCAGATCGATGAGCTTCTCGGCCAGCCTGACCTGGTTCTCGATCAGGTACAGCGTCGAGGTGTGCAGTACTTTGTCCACCTGGCTCTTTATGGCCTCGGTTATCTCGGGCACGGCGTGCCCACTTATGGTCGTGACGATGCCGCCGAAGAAGTCCAGGTACTCGTTCCCCTCGGAATCCCACACCCTGAACCCCTCGCCGCGCGCGAGCTCGAGCGGCTTCTCATAGTAGAGCGGTGTCCACGAGGGGAGCGCCGCCTTGTGCCGCCGCAATAGATCTTCTGGGTTCGTCATACCCGCACCTCCAGTCCCTCCGTCGCCGTAAAGCTCCGCCCGACGAACCTCCCCGAGCCTCGCTCGCCGACGACCTCGCCGTCTCTGTACACCAGCCCGCCACGCACGTACACCGCTGCAGGCCCACCGTGAAACTCCATCCCCTCATACGGTGTGTAGTCAACGCTACCGTGACGGTTCTCGACCGTCGCCGTCGTGGATAACTCCGGGTCCCACAGCACGATATCCGCGTCGGCGCCGGGGGCCAGGGTTCCTTTCCTGGGGTAAGCGCCGTAGATGCGCGCCTGGTTGGTGGAGAGGACGGCGACGAACTGGTTCTCGGAGAGCTTGCCCTCGCGGACGCCCAGCGTCCACAGCGTCATCGCCCTTTCTTCGGCGCCTGGCAGTCCGTTGGGGATCAGGGTGAAGTCGTCCCTGCCGAGGTCCTTCTGTCCCTCGTAGTCGAATGAGCAATGGTCGGAGCCGAAGATCTGGAGGTCCCCGAACTTGAGACCGTTCCACAGAGCGGGCCTGTTCCTCGGGTCACGAAGCGGCGGGGAGCAGACGTATTTGGCACCCTCGAAACCTTCTCTCGCGAGGTCCTCGTACTCGAAGGCGAAATACTGAGGACAAGTCTCGGCGTAAACCGTCTGGCCACGCTCGTGGGCGAGATGGATGGCTTCCAGGGCCGGGGCGCACGAGACGTGGACGACGAGTATCGGGGCGCCAGCGACCTCGGCGAGCCTTATCGCCCGGTTCGTCGCCTCTGCCTCGACGGGCTCGGGACGGGTGAGGGCGTGGAAGCGGGGGGCCGTGTCGCCGCGTGCGAGCGCCTGCTCCTGCAGCTTGGCGATGGCGTCGCCGTTCTCGGCGTGGACCATGACGAGGACTCCTGCCTCTTTCGATAGCTGCAGAACCTCGAAGAGGTCTTCGTCCTCGGTGTAGAGTGGGGTTCCCTTGTAGGCCATGAAGATCTTGATCGAGGCGATGCCTTTTTCGGCCAGGTCGGGCAACTCGGC
The DNA here is from genome assembly GCA_051006095.1 of Rubrobacter sp. GTDB lineage: Bacteria > Actinomycetota > Rubrobacteria > Rubrobacterales > Rubrobacteraceae > Rubrobacter_D. The sequence goes on from JBPCIR010000031.1 coordinate 2,150, forward strand.
CTTGATGTCGTCACGCAGGTCGGTTACGGCGACGTGGAAGCTGTAGTCGATGACCGCTTTATCGTGGGCCTTCTCGGTCCACGTGTCGAAGGCCCCGGCGAGCGTGCCGCCCGCTTCTTGCAGGGCGAAGTCGATGATCATGGTAGTGCCGCCGGCCGCCGCTGCCTCGGTACCCGTAGCCCAGTCGTCGGCCGTCACGGTGCCTCCGAACGGCATGTCCATGTGGGTGTGCGCGTCTATAAAACCTGGCATCACCAGCTTGCCGGAGGCGTCTACGGTCTCGGCACCGTCCGCGTCCAGGTTCGCGGCGACGGCGACTATCTTCTCGTCCTCGACGAGCACGTCAGCCCGGTAACTACCCTCGGCCGAGACGACGGTCCCGCCGGAGAAAAGAAGCCCGCTCATAGTGTTCTCCTTCCACTTGGCAGCGGTGTGTTGGCTAACTCTCGCACACCCCGCGCCTTCGCGTCAATCGTGAATCCGGACTATCTCCAAGGGCGTCAGGAGGCTTTGGCCGACCGGCAGAATATCTCGCTCCGGATCTCGTTATCGCTTCGTACGGAATTTTCTCGCGGCGAGTATCGCTCCGGGCTATCCGATCGTACTTAGAGGCCTACGTTTGCGTTGCCGGGAAGCGATCCGGACGGAATGGTGCGATGAGCGGGTCCACTTCGTCGGTCAGGATCTCACGCGCCAGCAAACGTCCGACTACCGGGCCCAGCGTAACGCCGCTGTGCGTCACGGCCTCGTAGTAGCCTGGAATTGCGGAGAGCGCGCCGACGCAAGAATGCCCGTCCGCAGGAACTGGCCGCATACCGAACCTCGCCTCCACGATCTCCGCTCCTTCGAGCGCCGGAAGTAGACTCCGCGCCCGCTCCAGAAGCTCCTCACAGAGCGGATCTTCCGTCCCAGCGAAGTCGTCCGTCAGCTCGGCGTCGACCGAATCGTGGTGCAGCAGGAGGTAGCCTGGGTCGTCGGGTCGGACGTTGATGTTCGGTGTGTGCATGAGGTGTCTAAGCGGCTCGCCAGGGACGGCGACCCGGACGAGCAGTCCTCGGAACACGTCGAGCGGCAACTTCCTCCCGACCATCTCAGCCACGACTGCGGCCTTCGCGCCCGTGGCGTTGACCACGGCGTCGGCGTGAATGGTGTCACCGTTCTCCAGTTCCAGCTTCACACCCTCCCCTGCAACCTCGATACCTTGAACCGCATTCCCGATTAGCGCCCTTGCACCGTTGCGGCTGGCGGCTTCAACGAGCGTTCTCGTGAGGGCTGGGGCGTCGACCCAGGATTCTTCGGGGAAGTGAGCGACCCTGGTCTCCGGGGCAGGGAAAACAGCTTCTGGTTCGAGCTTCTCGTTGACTGTGGAAGCGGGGAGCATCTCGGCGGCGTAGGACCATACGTGAAGGCGTTCGACGCGCTTTTCGAGGTTTGCTTGTTCTTCGTCCGTGGTGAGGATCAGGTTTCCGGTGGAGTGGAGCCAGTCGCCGCCGATCTCCTCGTAGAGTCGCTCATGTTCACTCATCCCGGCCACGTTCAGCTCGAAGTAGTCGCGCGGAAGCTTGTTGTTGGCATTGACCCAGGCGAAGCTGGTCGAGGTCGTGCCTGAGCCAGGTTCCGCCCCGTCGATCAGGATGACCTCAGCCCAGCCCTCGGAGAGCCGGTAGGCCACCGAAGAGCCGACGATCCCCGCTCCCACGACCGCGACCTTCAACGCGCCTCCACGCCGAGCAGAAGCGTCTCCTCCATTCAGAGTTCCTTCAGGTCCAGATTCCAAAGTTGCTCCCCTCCGTCTTCAGCTGCCATCGCTACACACGGGCCGAGTTTTCAGGAAGCGCCACAAATACTGACGGAGCGAGCGCATTCTGCCACAGTCCGAGCGTACAATCTCTAGCAGTGGAAGATCCACGAAGAGCGATACAGGGAGGATCGTGACGATGGGCAGAGTCTACGACGACATCAGCGAGGAGCAGGCGCTCTGGATCAGGGAGCAGCCGATGTTCTTCGTCGCGACCGCCGCCCCTGGCGCACATGTCAATGTCTCGCCGCGGGGGCTTGACACGTTCAGGGTACTCGGACCGAATCGGGTCGCGTGGCTGGACCTCACGGGCAGCGGCGTCGAGACCATAGCCCACCTGAGGGCGGACGGCAGGATCACGCTGATGTTCTGCGCGTTCGAGGGGCTGCCGAAGATCCTGCGCCTCTACGGGCAGGGCGAGGTGCGCGAGCCGGGCGACGCCGGATACGAGGATCTGCGTCCCCACTTCCCCGACATTCCGGGCGAGCGCGCCATCATCGACGTGTCCGTGAGCAGGATCGCAGATTCGTGCGGTTTCGGCGTGCCGCGTATGGACCTCGTGGGCCCCCGCGACAAGCTGCTGGCCTCAGCCGAGCGCAAAGGTCCGGAGAAGATGGCCGAGTACAGGAAGCTCAAGAACACCCGAAGCATCGACGGCCTGCCAGGTCTAGATCCTGCGCGTTCAGGGAAATAGAAGAATTGGCGCTGTCGAGCCGTGGCTGGCGGTGGTGGCCCCGCCCTTCCTCCTCGATCTTCGGGTTTATCGTCGCCAGCCCTATCTCTGCTCCCTACGTGATACTCGAACTATTCGCCGGGTCAGACTAGCTGGCTGTTGACCACCAGTTCATGGATTCTATCGATGGGGTCCCATACGCCATCTTCCATATTCGATAGGATTGTGATGGTTATGCCTTGATCTGGACAATGGGAGATCATGCCGCTGACGCCAACGTTTATCCCGTCTTTTTCATAGCAGACGACCTCGCCCTGCCCTTCGACGCGGAACTGTAACCCGTAGCCATACATCTCCGTCCAGGTGTCTCTCGTTCGATGCACGACTTGGGGCGAGAGGAACGCGGTGGTCAGTTCGGGTGAAAGGAGCTTGCCAGCCCTCACCGCCTGCAAGAATCGATCCAGGTCGGCGACCGTTACGTGGGCGCCACCGTCCGGTGACCCGATCGGCGGGAAGGAATAGATGTTCCTTTGCCAACCTACGACGGTCCCGGTTGCATCACGGCTTGGATCGCACCCCTCGGCGACGTTATGATTGACGCGATCCATCCGAAAGAAATCGGAGGCGGGCATCCCTACCCTGGTGAAGATGTGGGTGCGGACGTAATCCCGGTACTTCATCCCGCTTACCGATTCGATCAGGAGCCCAAGGAGGATAAAGCCGCAATTGCAATAGCGGCACCCCTGTCCTGGGGGGAAGTTGGCTGGCTTGTTAACGAACTGGGGCAAGAAGTCGCGGGTTTCGACGACGGAGTAGTTGGGCTTTGCCTTCCATACGTCTTCGTACCGTTCGCCTGCCTCTTCATCGGCATCGTCACCGATACCCGAAGTATGGGTGAGGAGGTGAGAGACGGTTATATCCTTCGAGAGCGGCGTATCTTCCAGGTGCAAGCGCTCGACCACGGGCGTGTCGAAGGCCAGTAACCCTCGGTCGATCAGCTGTAGCGTTGCGATCGCCGTAAAGAGTTTGGTGATCGACGCCGTATCGAATCGCGTGTCCAGGGTGTTGGGCACACGCCACGCGCGACTGGCGTAGCCGTAGGCACGAGCATACATCCGGGACCCACCTTGCGTAATGAGCACCGCGCCGCTGAACAGGTCCTTGGCGACCAGATGCCCAAAATACTCGTCCAATAAGCGGGTGAAACGCATACTGCTCCCCCAAGAGCTCTATCCTGTCCCAGCACCTGTCGGTATCGTCGTGGAGAAGAGTTGGAGGGCCAGTGCTCCTTCACCACATTACGACAGTATCTTCGGACGACTGTAGCAAAGCGCCGAAAAAGCAGCAACCAGGACCGGTCCCGTGATCCACGTGGTCGCCGCACTGGGACGGCAGGGCCGACCCGCCATTGACCACCGCCGCACGCTGGTGAGCGACGCCGGTCAGTTGAAGGACCTAGCGGATCAGCGCGTCGCCGACCTCGGAAGGCCCGTTCACACCAGCCTCCTGCAGCAGCAAGTGCCACTATGGGTCGCGTCTGCCTCCCTACTCCCTGAGCCGCTTCGCGGCCCAGAACCCCGCAGAGGATAGTGCAGGGAGCTTTCGGCTCGCTCCGGGGGCCACACTACGCGGCGGACGCCGTCCTGCCACTGCACGACGAGGACCTCGCGGCCGACCTGAAGCCCCGTCGCCGGGTCGAGGCGGAACCCGCCGTAGAGCGTCGTGCAGTCCAGCCGCCTTGCCGCCGCTAGCTGCGCCCTGTCATCTACCCCGCCGTCCCGGAGGCAGCGAGCGCAGAGTATGCCGCTTGCGAAAGCCTGGACCGCCGGGTAGGAAGGCTCGGTCCCGGACTCGCGTCGGAACCTCTGTACGAACCACGTCGCGTCCGGTCCTTCGTCCGGTTCGTGGGCGACCGATGCGATCCACTGCGCCGAACCGAGTAGACCTTCACGAAGGTTTCCGATCGGCGCAAGCACCTCCTCGACCCCGGCTCCGACAAACGATGCAGCCTTCCAGTCGCCCGGCAACAGCGACTTCGCCGCCTCGACCTCGTCCTCGAACCTCCCTACTACGAGCAGGACGTCGGCATCCGGCAGCGTCGCGGCTACCCCGACGGCACGGTCCGGCTCGAAGGGGAAGGTTTGTATTTCAAAGCCCATTTCTTCGGCGGATGTCACGGCGCCGTAGGCTACGTCCCGTCCGAACCCGGTCGCGACGTGGAGCAGGCTCACGGTCGAGGCGTCCGGATCGGCGGCGCGTATGGCTTGCAAGATACCGTCGAAGTATGAGGAAGCCGGCGAGAGTACGTTTATGACGTGCGGGAAGTCCGGGCGGGAGAGGGCGGAGGTCGCGCCGCCGTGGTTCCAGATGACGCTGTCGGTGGCATTCGCCGCCGCAAGCGCCGGGCTGCTCCCGTACGGCCCGAAGAGCACGTCCGGACGGGCGTACGTAGCGGCCCGCACGGCCGCGCCGGGGTCCGGGGCCGCGTCCCAAGTTTCCAGGTCCACGCCGGTCCACGGTGTGGGCAGCTCGGCGGCGTGTTCGGCCCACAGGGTCAGGGCCGTCGCGCTCTCCCGACCGAAGCGGGCCAGCTTCCCCGTCAGCGGGGTCACGAGATCCGCGCGCAGCCGGGGCACGAAGTGCTTACCCGGTGCCGACCACCGGGGCGGACGGGTCGGGCGCCGGCGCTCGGGAGTTCAGGTAGCCGAGCACGAACACGGCCCCCCAGAGGAGGACGAAGCCAAGGATCTGGTTTGCACTCACGCCGACGCCGAGGAACGTCCAGTTGAGGACGACCGCCGTTGCCGGGAAGGCCAGCTCAGCGAGCGTTGCGTAGGAGGCCCTGGTGCCGCTGAGCCCCCTGTAGTAGAGGAGCAGGGCCAGGAGGCCAGGTATCAGGGCGAGGAGGATGACGCGCCCCGGCTCGGAGGCGAACCCGGCGCCGAGTCCACCAGCGGAGCCCTGGGCGACCACGATGCCGGCGAGCAGGGGCACGGCCAGGAGGAGCCGCGCCCCTGTCAGGGCGTAAAAAGGCATGTCCTTGAGGACGAGCCGCCCCAGCACGGTCGAGGAGCCCCACAGGAGCGCCGCTCCCAGGGCGAGGGCTGCGGTGAGGAGTTCGGCGGAGCCAAGGGCTGAGAAAGGACCGAGGTCGCCGAAGGAGATCAAGTACGCCCCCACCATCGCCACCAGAAAGCACGGCCAGTAAGCCCAACCCAGCCGCTCGCGCAGCAAGATGCCCGCAAGGGCGATGGCGAACAGCGGCTGCGTTTTCTGAAGCAGGATCGCCACGGTCGGGTTCCCCACCGCGAAGGCCATCGTGAATAGCAAGGTCGCGATGGCCGAGCCTCCCCAGCCGATAATGAGCAGCGCGACCCACTGCGCCGCCCCTAACCCGCGGAAGAACCTCCACCCCAACACCACGGCAGGCACCGAATACAGAAGCAAAACCAGGTGCTCGAGGAGCACTATCTGGGACGGTGACGCCACCTCCAACAACGGCACCCGCAAGATGCCGTCCGTACCCCACATCGCCGCCCCGACGGCGACGAGCAGGACGCTAACGTAACCGCCGTTCCTCCAGCCCATACGCTATCCCTTCTCCGGCCAGTCGAGTTTGGGTATCACGCGCTCGCCGTAGGCCCTTATGAACTCTTCCTGGTTGCGGCCCACATTGTGTACGTAGACCTCGTCGAAGCCAAGGTCCACGTAGTGCTGAATGTGCTCCAAGTGCTCGTCGAGGTCGGCCGACATCAGGACCCGGTTCTCGAAGTTCTCGACGGTAACCTGCTTCGCCATCGCCGCGAAGTCCTCGGGGTTCCTAATATCCGCCTTTGGGAACGGCATCCCACCGTTCGGCCACTCTCTCACAGCCTGCTGCTCTGTCTCTTGCTGGTCCTCGGCCCAGGAGACGTG
>JBPCIR010000032.1:0-7536 GCA_051006095.1 Rubrobacter sp.
TGTCCCCGGCCCGCTCCAGGGTGGGACCGCTCGTCGGCCTGAGCCCGACCTCCATCTCCTCGGCGAGGATGCGGCAGAGCGTGGTCTTGCCGAGTCCGGGAGGGCCGTCGAGCAGTATGTGGTCCAGAGGCTCACCGCGCTGCTTGGCCGCCTGTACGAAGATCCTGAGGTTCTGCTTGAGGGCCTCCTGCCCGACGAACTCGTCGAACGAGCTCGGCCTGAGCGTGGGCTCGTCGTCCCCGACGTGGGCCTCGGGGTCGAGCGGATGCTCACCGAACTCACCGAAGCCAGCGGCCCCCGTGATGTCCTCGGTCGGTTCCTCGGTTCCTCTCTCGTCGCGCACGGTGAAGTCGTCCATCTCCTCCGCGCTCACCGCCAGCTCCCTATCTTCCGTAACGCCTCCTTAATGTATTTCTCTACGGAATCCTGCGGTGGCACGTCGTTGAGCGCCTTCTCGGCCTCCTCGAGCCTGTACCCTAGCGCCGCGAGCGCGTCTCTCGCCTCGATGTAAGGGCCGCCTCCGCCATCGCCGCCAGGCACGCCAGGCTCAGGCGCGAAGGTGGCGAGGCTCTTGCCCTTGAGCTCGAGCACGAGTCGTTCCGCCGTCTTCTTCCCGAGCCCCGGCACGGAGGAGAACTTGATCACATCTCCCCTCGCCACCGTCTCGGAGATCTCAGGCGGCGACATCGAAGAGAGTACGGAGAGTGCCATTTTCGGCCCGACCTTGCTCACGGCGGTAAGCGCGTCGAACGCGGCCCGCTCCTCGCGCTCCGCAAAGCCGAAAAGGAGCATCGCGTCCTCGCGCACCACCAGCCTGGTGTGGATGACACACTCCTCACCGAGGGAGGGTAGCGCCCGCAATGTCGCCAGCGAAGCCGAGGCCCGGTAGCCGACGCCCCCCACATCGATTACGACACCTTCAGTATCTTTCTCGACCAGAGTACCGCGTAACCTGTAGATCATGGGCTAATTATCACGCATGATCCGCTATTTCCCCACCCCGACCTTGCCCGGCATGCTGCTGGAGAAGGCGTGGCAGATGGCGATGGCGAGACCGTCGGCGGCGTCGTCGGGACGAGGTATGGCTGGCAGGTTCAGGAGGGCCTTCACCATCTCCTGCATCTGGCGTTTGTCCGCCCGTCCGTACGATGTGATCGCCTGTTTTACCTGCAAAGGCGTGTACTCTGTAACCTCGATCCCGGCCCTGTATGCCGCCAGTAGCGCGACGCCCCTGGCCTGCCCGACGGTGATCGCCGTAGTCACGTTGGTATTGAAGAAGAGCTCCTCGACCGCGACGGTCTCCGGCCTGTAACCCCGAACCAATTCTGTTACACCGTCGAAGAGCCTTCCGAGCCGGCGGGGCATCTCCCAGTCGGGTGGCGTTGTGATGGCACCGTGCTGCATGTAGCGCAGGCGGTTGCCTTCCTGCCGGATCACACCCCACCCCATCGTCGCCGTCCCTGGGTCTATACCGAGTATGGTGTGTCCCCTGCCACCGGCTGAGATCATGGCCTAAGATTACCCTCTACCGCCACCGATTGCACCGTCTTCTACATATTGTGTGTGCGTCGGCCGACGCAACTAGAGGATTTCAGCACGCCTCCTGCGGCGGCTTTCAGTATTTCAGCTTTTTGTTCACGGCGTTATCAGAACAAGGCAGGCAATCTCTCACTAACGTAGTCTGGCAGGTTGGATTCCTCGGCCAGGCGTCCGAAGAATGCGCTGTCGTCCGAGATGGTCAGGGGGTCGAGGTGCAGCGGGATCAGCAATCCGGAGAGGGGCGCCTGGAGCGCCATTATCTCGACCAGGCGAGGAGCGGTCGGCTGTCCTGCGGGGCCCTGTGAGAAGTGCGGTCTTATGGCCGTGTCCAGAGGCTCCTCGTGGTCAAGCAGCAGAGACCACTGCGGCCCGGCACCCGCCAGAGGCGCAGGCGCCTCCTCCAACCGGCGCGCCAGTTCGGGCAGCCGGCCGAGCCCGTCACGCAGCCTGTCCCTGGCCTCGCGCAGCGTGAGAGCGCCGACTACGGGGTCGGCGCTCTCTTGAGAAAGGTTCAGCACCCGCTCCGCCGAACCCACCCTCCAGCGTTCCGTCCCGGGCCCGAAGTGGCCCATCAGACGCTCGTTGCCGACACGGGGAACCCCGTCGATAACAACCAGGGCGATGCCGGTCTCTCTGGCTTCGAGGAATGCGGCGTAAGGGTCTGCGCTCCTCCCGTAGAGGACGGTGAAGTCGGCGCGTTTGCCTTCCTCTATCGACCCGAGGGCCTGATCCCACTTCAGGATACCGGCGGCGTCCCGCGTGGCCATTGCCAGCAATTCACGGTCTGGCAAGTCGATGCCTCTCTCATCAGCCACGAGGCGAGCGACCTTGAGTTCCCCGAGCAGACTCTTGCTGCCGCTGGGGGACCAGTCCGAGCCGAGGGCGATGTGTACGCCGCTCTCTCTCGCCGCTCCCAAGTCGGCCGTCTCTCCGTAGAGCAGTAGGTTGCTAAGTGGCGACCAGACCATCGAGCCACCGTGCCCGGCGAGGATGCCGAAGTCTTCGGGTTCGAGGGCCGCGCAATGGATGCCTGCGAGCGCGGGGGTGATCGCCCATGTTCCGTCGGCCAGTTGCAGGGCCTGGAAGTGCCCACGGGCCCTCTCGTCCGTGCCCTCGCTCAGGTGCAGGAGCAGGCACGAGCTGTCCTGCAGGCGCTCGAGGAACCTCTCGGCGTCCTCGGCTTCGACGTCGGAGATCTTCGTGGCTGCGTCAGGGAGGTCGTTTTCGCCGGACTCCTCCACGTTACGCACGACGCCGCGGTAATGGCGCATTATGCCCTGGTTGCTGAAGAGTGCAATGCCCTGGGCCGTCGTCACGCCGCCGAGCAGGCACTTGCACTCTACATAGCGGACCACGGCCTCCACAAAGCCCGGGGTCTTGCCGAGCACCGTCATCGGCCCGCTAATTAGCTTCCTGTAGTCAGGATGACGGCCCCACTGGTCCCGGTTGGTGTAGAGCTCGGGCACCTGCCACAGGGTGAGCGCGTCGTAGCTCAGGTGGTTGTGCAGGTCGATCAGGCCGGGGTAGATAGTTCCCCTGGTGCCGATAAAGGGCGCGTCCTGGAAGCCAGGGGGCGTAGGTGCACCGGTGGTGGTGACTAGCGCTATCCTGCCCCCGTCCACGTATACGGTGCCCCGCTCGAGCACTGTGAATGACGAGTCCATGGTCACCACGCGGCCTTCCAGCGCGTACTTTGTGGTGTGCTCAGGCATGGTTCAGCTCCTCGGGGCGATCCAGATCAAGGTGTGGCCATCGTCGGGGTCGGGGCGGTCGACGCAGTTGTTGTGACGGGGGGCGGCCGTGCGTCCCCACGAGTCGTCGCCGAACCATTCGGGCACGCCGAAGGGCAGATCCCCATAGGGGATGCGCGCGTAGTCTTCCTCCCGGAAGGTGTCGGCGTAGTTGGGCGCCACGGGCTCTCCCTCGGGATCGGCAGGCACGATCTCGCGCAGCCGCGTGACGGCGTCCCGCCAGGCCTCGAGGAGCTGCCCCGGGCTGCGGCTGCTAGGGTGGGGAACCTCGAAGACGGTGACGTTACCCTTGCCTTCCCAGAGGTCTACGGCCTCCTGCGCCTGAAAGCCGAAGGCGACCACCGCCTGCAGTTCGGGACCCTTCGCCTTATCGAAGAGCTCGTTGCGCCACGCCAGGTGGTCCTCATCCCGGAGGATCTCGGGTCCCTCCCAGAAGCTACCGGGATGGAGCGCGTAGGCGAAGGCGTTGAGGCACAGGTAGGAGCGGGTAAGGCCGATCTTGGCCAGAAAGCCCTGTACTCGCTGGCCCGCGTCGCCCACCAGGGTCCTCATCGCTACACGTTCTGTAGGCCCAGGGTCCGAGGCCACGCACAGGACGCGCGCGCTGCCATCGAGGCGGCCGCGGTAGAAGATCGGACCCCAGTCGTACCAGAAGTGCTGCTTGTAGGGCGCGTAGTCGGGCACCCGCGCAAAGATCTCGGCGAATTCCGGCGGCGGTCCCGGATCGAACTCGGTCATGACTCCTCCACCTCCAATGGTCCGCGGTCGGCCCGGTACCGTCAGCCCGTAGCCAACCGCGAGGCTTTCACATCATTCTCCCTGAACCGAGGCCTTCAGACATCCCCCTCTCCTTCCTGGTGGGAGCGTCGCCACTAGCCGGGCCGGCGGATCGAGACGTTAGCTGGCGTAATGAGAACAAGAGACGATGAATCCGCGATGAATCGTCGATGAATTCGTGGCCAATTGCGGAAAGGCATGCCATAGAAACCACGTCTCGCCTCGAACGAGCGGGCAAGATTCTGTACCATGATCCACGTATTTTCGGGGAAGTGATTTCGCGAACTTTGGCCTGCGTCGTCGGCGTTTCATTCCGGATTCATTCGAGATTCATCGGCGCGTGTCACAGTGGAGCAGACCCATGAGCGATCCTGGTCAGGAAGTGTTTCGGTGCTTGCTTCGATCGCTTGGCACCTCGACCCGGCTCGGATCGTTCCGGTTCGCGAACCGCGCCGGGGGTCCTACAGGGCGCGGTAAACTGATAGGAAGGAGGTGACCATGACCGACGAAACGTTAGTCTCAGCAGAGGTGCTCTTACGCGAATCGGACCGGGCGGCGGGCGAAAAGGTCGCCCAGAAGCTGACGAAGCTGGGCTTCGAGGTCCTGTCTGTGGGCAGTAGATCCGTCTCCGTAGGAGGACCGAAGCAGAGGTTCGAGTCCGTTTTCGGGTGCCGCCTGATCCCGTCCGAAAGGGTTGATTCTCCGGCGAGGGACTTTGGGCCGCTAGGTGGAGCGGGCTTTCGCACCGCCGAGCCGCCAAAGGTCCCGAGAGAGCTAAGAGACGAAGTCGAGTCGGTCGAGATTCAGCAGCCACCGCTCTTGTTCTGAGTCACTCCTCTCCGGAAAGGACGATCCATCGTGCAAGAAGATTTCTCCTCCATGCTGAGCATCGAGGTATCGCTGGCCCCACCCCCTGACGCGGACATTCTGTCCCCGTTTTCCGCCACCGCGCCGAATCCGAGGGCATCCAACATAGACGCGTTCCACGCCGAACCGGCGCAGTTGGACCGCGCTGCGGACGAGCTCAGGCGCCTGGGCTTCAGGGTCTTGATCGGCTCGCGTCTCTCGCTCTCCGTCGAGGGTCCGCCGGATCTCTTTACCGAGGTGTTCGGCACCGAGTTGGAGGAGCGCTCCGTCCAGGAAGAGCGGGAGCCGGCCGCACCAGCTCTCCCTGCTGCCCGGAGTTTCCTCGCGCCGGCTCCTGAGGCGGCGTGGGCTCCGCCTGACCCACTGTCCGGCCTGGTCGAGCGTGCCTACATCCAGCAGCCTTACCTCTTTTTCGAGAGTCCTTTGCCTCCACGCGTGGACTACCACCATCTTCGGGTGCCCGGCGACCTGTCCCTGCTGATGAACGCGAGCCGGGTTCACAGGAACGGGACGACGGGGCTGGGGGTGAAGGTGGCGATGATCGACAGCGGCTTTTACATCCAGCATCCCTACTACCTCGACATGAACTACAACATGTCCAGAATCCTCGGACCTGGCGCCACCGCCGTCGAGCACGATGAAAACGGGCACGGCTCTGCGGAAGCCGGCAACATACTGGCGATTGCACCCGACGTGACCTTCATCGGTGTCAAGTCGGGCCCCAACCTGACCGCCGCCTTCAAGGAGACGGTAAGGCAGAATCCCGACATCATCTCGGTCAGCCTGGGCTTCGACCTTCGCGGGTCCGATAGCCTTCCGCAGCCTTCCCTGCCAGGCTTTCTCCGGGCGCTCGAAGCCGAGATCGCCGACGCCGTGGCTTCGGGGATCACGGTCGTCTTCTCCGCTGGCAACGGCCATATTGCCTTTCCAGGGATGCATCCCGACGTCATCTCAGCAGGCGGGGCGTTCATAGACGAGGACCTGGAGATGCAGGCCTCCGACTATGCGAGCGCATTCAGTAGCGTGATCTACCCCGGACGCAATGTTCCCGATGTGACGGGGTTGGTGGGCATGCAACCTCACGCGTCCTACATCATGCTCCCGCTCGAGCCAGGCTGCGAGATCGACCACGATGGCGCGGCCGATGACGGGACCGGGGCGGATGATGGCTGGAGCGTTATCAGCGGAACATCGGCCGCGGCTCCGCAACTTGCGGGCGTGTGCGCCCTGCTGAAGCAGAAGAACCCTGGTCTCTCCCCCGCGGAGATCAAGGCCGTCCTGGCGCGTACGGCCAGAGACGTGACAACGGGGCAGGCCAACGAAGTCTCCAACCCCGTAAGGGTAGGCAATCAGGTTGAGTTCGTCCCCATCCAGGCAGGCCTCGCCGCGGATGGCGCAACCGGCCACGGTCTCGTCGACGCCTTCGCTGCCTGGCAGCAGGTGTAAGTCGCACAGCGGGTTGAGGAGGGCCCCAAGCCTTCCTCAACCCCTTTGGCACCTTGCGCTACGGCAAGGTCTCGCAGGCCTGACCGTTGCCGTCCTCATCGAGCTCGTAGGGGTCGCCGGGCGCGAGGTAGAGTTGGGCCTCTTCCTGGGTCTCGAAGTCTTCGCAATCGTAGTCTTCCGGGGCCGCGGATCTCGTGTCTTCGGTCTGCTGCGTGGTCTCGGGGACTGTCGAAGGTGGTTGGGTGCGTTCCGGGTCCTTCGACTCATTCTCGGGCGCTTTCGTCTCGGGCGTGGGCGTCTCGTCGGGTCCTATGACGGCTATGATGTCTGAGACCAGGTCGTCGCGCATCACGAGCTTCCACTTCCCGTCAACCTCGACCATCTCCTGCGTTACGGAAGGATTGACTTCAGGATCTGCCACGATGTCGCCCTCCGCGTCGTAGAAGGTGCGCGTCATCCGGAACGTCGCCCGATCGGAGCCCTCCGAAAGCGGCGTCAGGTTGTCGAGGTTCACGTACCGTTTGCCCCACAGAGGCTCGTAGAAAGCCAGCCACTCGCCGAGCGTGATGTTCTGGACGGATGCCGGGTCGAACATCTCGTAGGCCTCCTCGTAGGCCTGTTCGTTGAAATAGAGGTGGTACACCCGCAGGTAATCGTCGGGCGGCACGTTCTCCAGATCCCTCTCCAGCAGATCGACGCCGGCCTCTCCACCGCCAGTCTTTATCTCGAGCGTTGCGGGGATGATGCCGTTCGGCACTCGGAAGAACATGGTGGACGCCATTGTCTGGGCCGTCCCGAGCTCCATGCCGTCGGTACCGCCGGAAGGGGGTTCGATAGAGGTATCCTGGCTGTAGGAATTACCCTGCTCATCGAGGAGCGTCCCCTTCGCTCCCGTGGTCATTGGTGATCCGGAGATATTCTGCACTAGATAATCAATGGCTACGTACTCGCTGGAGATATTCCCCCGCGTTACGGGTTTCTTTCCGGGCTCTGCCATGGCATAGATGCGGTCTTTCGCCCGCACGTCGAAGATCCTGAAAGACAGAACCCCAGCCTCTACGCTGTCGCCGATCTCTCCGTCGATTTCCGTACGTTTCGGTTCAGGGTCAGGGCTGCGTTGTTTGGAGGCGCCCGCGATCACATCCTCCTCTCCACC
>JBPCIR010000033.1:0-4517 GCA_051006095.1 Rubrobacter sp.
GTCGTACCTCGAGGCAGCCTCGGGCCGCGTTCGCGGGATGCCGACGAAGCTGCGCGCCCGCCGCGGACAGCAGAAGGCTGGAGATTTCGGTGGCTCCATGCCGGGACGCCCCGATCTGAGGGACAACTTCGTGGGCAGGATGCGGGCCGCCCTCGATTGGTTCAGGCGCCTGCCGGCCCTTAGCCGGCGTTCGATCCTCATAAAGGGCCTCCTGGCCGCCGCCGTCGCGTTCGTGATCTGCATGGGCGTTGTGTGGGGGGCCGAGAAGGTTATCGGAAACAGCCTCTCCTGCGGCCTTTGGTCGAAGTGTCCTTACGGGGCCGTTCCCGGTATTCACCCCCTCGGATACGGCGGTACCGGTGCCGGCTCGTCTATCGCTGGCGGCGGCATGAACACCGGCGGGATCGAAAGACCAAGCCTCGTCGACCGCGTGCGCGAGAACAGGAACCCGTTCGGAGACGGCCAACCCGTCTTCGGGAACCCTGGCGGCGCGAATCCAGGTGTCGGAAATCCAGGTGTCGGGAACCCGGGTGGCGGTGCATCATCGGCCTCCCCCGACCCCGCGCCGGGAGCGGGGGGCCAGGAGTCCGTCCCACCGGACGCGGGAGAATCCGCCTCACCGGATGCGGGAGAATCTGTCCCACCTGACGCGGGAGGGGAATCAGCCTCGCCAGCGGCCGGAGGAGGACGGGATGCGCAGTCCGACGCCTCACCGGAGGCCGGCCAGTAACTTGTTGAATTAGGAATGGGCTACGTTATGGACCATTCCAGATTCCAAATTCGACATTCCAAATTCAATAGGTTCGCTCCCAAATCGGCGCAAAGGGATAAACTTAGTCGGCTTTGACGAGTTCCGAGAATAATGGCCCAAGGCCTGCTCTGCTCTTCGTGCTTGATGGTATCAGGCCCGACGTGCTGCAGGCGGCCATCCGCGAGGGGGACGCGCCGAACCTTGGCGCCCTCGCCCAGGGGGGAGAGGCGGTCTGGGACGCGGTCTCCGTCTTCCCTAGCATTACCCCGGCGGCGACGGCAGCTATAGCGACGGGAGAGGCGCCGGCGAGGAGCGGCATCGTCGGACACGCCTGGTACGACGAAGACGAGTGTCGCGTAGTCATCTACGGCGCCATGACGGAGACCGTTATGGCCAGCGGTCCCATAAGAGTTTTCCACAACAACGTCTGGCGGATGAACCGCGACGACCTGCACGCGGCGACCCTCTTCGAGGCCCTGCACGACCGCGGTTTCGACGGCGCTTGCGTCAACTTTCCCGTAAGGCGCGGTCCGCACACGCATCCGATCCGCATGAAGACCGTAGAAGGATACCTGATCGGCGGACGCTACCTCGGACCCTCGGTTCAGGGCCCGAAGGAATACTTTATGGGCGATCTGTTCTACAGCCGCGATACCGGATTCAGTGGGCGCAAGGCCAACGGCGGCGTTCTCCGCTCCGTCGGCATCAACGACGACTACGCGGCCAGGGTCGGGGCGATGCTGCTCAAGGAGCGAGCAGCGCCTTTCAACCTCGTCTATTTCTTCAAGGGCGACTCCATAGCCCACCACCACGGCCTTGAGGCGCAGCGTCAATGGCTTGTGACCGCCGACGAGTACGTGGCCAGGATCTTCACGGCCGGCGGCGGGGTCGAACGTGTGCTCGAGGACTACGCCGTGCTCGCGCTCTCCGATCACGGCCACGCGCCGCTTCTCCCGAAAGGCCGCTACGTCGATCTGCGCATGATCCCAGGCCAGAACGTCTCATCGGGGGTGAAAGCCCGTTTCGGCAACGGCACTACCGTCGTCGTTGTCCCGAACGGACGTTCTGCGCTCCTGTATCTCCGTGGAGACGTCGAGCTTGAATCGGTCGTGGAGAAGCTCGCCGGGCGCCGCGGCGTGGATCTCGCGGCCTGGATGGAGGACGGATGGGTAGCTGTCCACCGGCTCGGACGCGAGATCCGCTTCAAGCCAGGCTCAGGGCCAAAGGACCCGTTCGGGCGATCCTGGGAATTCGAAGGCGATCCGCGTGCCCTCGATCTCACCGTCTCCGGTGGATTCCTGTACTACGGCGAGTACCCTGACGCGCTGGAGCGGCTGTGGGGTTGCCTGCACTCGCCGAGGTGCGGGGACGTGGTGCTCTCGGCGACGCCGGGGTATACGTTCGGTGAGATCTCCGGCGGCTATCACACGGCGAGCGACCACGGCTCGCTGCACATGAGCGACTCCAACGTATTCGTGCTAGCGAGCGGCGTGCCTGCGCCGCACAGGATCACGGACGTGGCCCCGACGCTCCTTTCCCACTTCGGCGCCGGCAAGGTCTCTGAGGACCGTGTCCTCCAGTAGTAACGGCTCCTCAGGGGGTGAGGAGCGCACGGGACTCAGGCCGCGTTACCGGCGGGCGTTCGGATGTGTTACCTGGGTGTACATGGGGATGCTCGTCTTTCTCGCTGCCAACTTCCTCCTCGTGCTGCCTTCCAGGTACCTCGGCAGCGGGGAGCTGTATGGCTATCTTCCCCCCACGCTGGCGTACCTTGGGACACTCCTGATCCTGCCCGGGATGGTGCTGGCGGCACTGCTCGGGGCCCGAACATTCCGGACCCCGAGCAGGCGGGGTACCCGCGTCGGGGCCGGCGTGGGGGGCCTCATCGGCTACAGTGGTTTCTTCGGCCTGGCATGGCTCGCTACCGCTCTCGGGCTGAACCGGCGAGACCAGGCGTTCCGAACGGTCGTCTTCCCCGATCTCGGAGGAAGCCTCGCCTTCTACGCCTTCGTTCCACTGACGCTCCTTGCAACAGGCTTCGTCATTTACGCCCTCTATAGCAAAGCCTCGGATTTCGAACGGCGGCGCAACCTCGTCTCTGCCGGGGCGGCGCTTGCGGTGCTTGCAGGGCTCGGCGTCGTAGTTACGGACTTTGACCCGCTCGGTGTCCTGGG
The DNA here is from genome assembly GCA_051006095.1 of Rubrobacter sp. Classification (GTDB taxonomy): domain Bacteria; phylum Actinomycetota; class Rubrobacteria; order Rubrobacterales; family Rubrobacteraceae; genus Rubrobacter_D. The sequence goes on from JBPCIR010000033.1 coordinate 2,926, forward strand.
AGCCCTGATCTCGACCTTATCAGGGGCCATCGGCGGCTATGTGGGCGGATCCGGCTACGCCAGGGCCGGTGGGGACGACATGATCCCACCAGGAGCCGAGATAAGGCGCCGCGAGCCCCGCAGCAAGCCTGGATGAGCCAGGAACCCCGACTCTTCGCGGTATAATCTGGTGCGATGTCTGAGAATGGATTCCCCGATAGATCACACCTCCCAACCTCCCCCGGCGTCTACATCTTCAAAGATGCCACAGACTCGGTCATATACGTTGGTAAGGCCAAGAACGTGCGCAGCAGGGTTGCAAGCTACTTCACCCGTTCGGGCGACGGCCGCCCCAAGATAGCGGAGCTCAGGGAGCGCGTCAGGCAAATAGACTTCATAGTTACGGGGAGTGAGACCGAGGCTCTCGTCCTCGAGGCGAACCTGATAAAGCGCCACAGGCCGCGCTTCAACGCTTCACTCAAGGACGACAAGAGCTACCCCTACATCGTGGTCACGACCGGGGACGAGTACCCAAGGGTCTTCGCCACCCGCGCAGCCCACGACCCGCGCCACCGCTACTTCGGTCCTTTCCCGAGCGCTGGCAGCGTCCACGCGACGCTCGACGTGCTGAACAAGACTTTCCCCTTCCGCAAGTGCCGCGGTCCCGAGCCGGGTCGCCGCAGCGGTGTCCCTTGCCTCAACTACCACATCGGACGTTCGGCTGCGCCTTGCATCGGGGCCGTCTCCAAACAGGACTATGATGGGATAATCGCTGACGTCATCTCCTTTCTGGAGGGGCGGGTTGACGGTTTGATCCGGGAGCGCGAGGCCGCCATGCGCGAGGCCGCAAGGGACACGGACTTCGAGCGGGCGGCGAAGCTGCGAGACGAGATCTCCGCCCTCACCCACGTCCGCGACCGCCAGAGGGCGACCATCGCATCCGAGGACTCGTTCGACGCCTTCGGCGCCTACGCCGAGGACGAGACGGCCTGCGTGCAGGTCTTCGCCGTGCGCGAGGGCCAGATCGTGAACCGCGACTCATTCCTTCTCGACAACTACGGCGAGTCGCCGGCCGAGGACGTCTCGCTCCAGTTCGTCCCCCAGTACTACGGCACGGCCGCAGTTCCACGCGAGGTCCTGATCCAGTCCGACGACCGCGAGGACGAACTGGACACGCTCGCCGACCACCTCTCGGGCCTGAGGGGAACCAGCGTAGAGGTACGCCAGCCCAGGCGGGGGGACAAGCGCCGAATCCTCGAGATGGCTTTGCGCAACGCGGAGCTCGGGCTGGAGCACGAACGGATGTTGGATGAAGCCAGACGCAACAGGGTCGCCTCCACGCTCGACGGATTGCGCGAGGAGCTCGCCCTCCCCCAGCTACCCGTTAGGATCGAGTGCTACGACATCTCGAACACCATGGGGACCAACTCCGTGGCCTCCATGGTCGTGTTTCAGGGTGGGCGCCCGGCCAAGAGCGAGTACAGGCGGTTCAGGGTCAGGACGGTCGAGGGCGCCGACGACTTCGCCAGCATGGCCGAGGTGATCCGCCGCCGGCTGGAGCGCCTGCGCGAAAATGACGAGAAGTTCACGCCTGCCCCGGACCTGATCCTGCT
>JBPCIR010000034.1:0-7397 GCA_051006095.1 Rubrobacter sp.
GCGTTCCCGCCGCCCTGCGCGTTGTTCCGCCCGGCATCGTTGGACCCGGCGTTCTGGTCTCCACCCCCTCCGAGTAGGTTCGGCGCGGCGAGGGCCCCTATCACGAGGAGCACGGCCAGGAGCGCCAATGCAGCCAGAAGTCCCCCCCTCCGTTTCGGACGGCCGCCGCCGCCACCAGGTCGGCCTGCTGGCGGTGAGGGCGCTACGGGAGTCCGTTGCGCTCCGAGGGGCGCTGCCGCCGCGACCGGGGCCGCTGGTTGCGCTTGTGTGGCCCCGGCGAAGGGAATCTCCGCTTCGAGCCGGGAACGCATCTCTTCGGCGGTCGGGCGCTCATCGGCGTTCTTGGCGAGGCAGGCCAGGATCAGTGCCTCCAGGTTCTTGCTCACGTCGGCGCCACGCTCACGCGGCGGGGTCGGGGCCCTGGAGACGTGCTGGCTTGCGATCTCTAGCGGGGTGACACCCGAGAAGGGTGGCTCTCCGGTAGCGGCCTGGTAGAGCGTCGCCCCGAGCGAGTAGACGTCGCTCTTGGGCGTCGCCTTCTGTCCGCGGAGTTGCTCAGGCGAGGAGTACAGGGCCGTCCCGAGGTAGGCGCCGGTACGCGTCGCCTGCGTCGCGTCAAGAGCCCTAGCGATACCGAAGTCGGTTACCTTGGCGTGCCCGTTCTCGTCCAGGAGGATGTTGTGGGGTTTTATGTCGCGGTGGATCACACCCCGCTCGTGGGCATGGGCCAGGCCAGCACAGATCTCGTCACCGAGCCTGGCGAGTTCTGCGCTTGGCAACCTTCCCCTCTCGTCTATGAGCATTTTGAGGTCCCCGCCGGGTATGTACTCCATGACGATGTAGGAGGTCTCTTTGCCGTCGAAGTCGGCTTCTCCCGCATCGTAGACCTGCACGATGTTCGGATGCGCGAGGCGGGCCGCGGTGCGTCCCTCACGTTCGAAGCGGTCGCCGATGTCCGTACCGCCGTGGATCGGGTCGAGCAACTTCACGGCGACGGGGCGGTCCAGCACCTCATCACGCCCAAGATAGACGCGGGCCATGCCTCCCGAGCCCAGCTCGTTCTCCAAGGCGAACCTGTCTGCGAGCCTGATCACAAACGTGATTATAAGACAACGTCGCCACGATGCCGAACGGAACTGCCGAGTATGCCTGCGCGAACCCGGCTACGCGGGCGCGGTTTGCGCGTTCTCCAGGCGGTCCAACTTCCATTCCCCACCCTCGTTGACGCAGACCCACGTCCCCGAGAGAGATTCCGATCCCCAGGTGTGATCCAACCTCACCTCGAACGTGACCTCGGCGGTATCGCCGGCGGCCCTTGCCACAGGATACGAGGTGAACGCCATGTACTCGAATGTGTAGATGTCCTCGCGCTCAGCCCACCGCTCGGGGGAACCTATCTCATCCTGTAGCCGCTCGGAAAGGTAAGCCCAGGTTACGTCAACCCTGTTGAAAGACATCTGATAGTACAGGTTGTATACGACTTCCTCAGCGCTCACTAGCGGCGGGGCGGGAGCCTGGTTCTCTTCCGGGGCACCGTCGGAGGACCCTGAACCACCGGAATCGTTCCGCGCAGCCTCATTGGCCCCGTTTCCCGACTCTTCTTCGGACTTCTGCGGCCCTGGGGCCTTTGCCTGTTCGTTCCGGTCTGCGCCCTGGCCTGGGGTACTGCCGCCCTGCTGCTCCTCCTCCTGGCCGAACAGCGCCCAGACACCAGCGACGGTGAGTAGCAACAAGAGAAGGGCGGCCACGAGAACGGCCAGCATCGTCCTCTGCCGCGAGCCGGCCCTGAAGGTGCGTGTCGGGAGGCTGACCGTACTCTCGAGCGGGCCAGAAGAAGGACTCAGATCGGCCCGCCTCTTTCTGAAGGCTCTTATGCCGGAGGCCCCGTTCGTTCTCACCGCCCCTGTCAAGCGTGAGGCCCCAGCAGCACCGGAGATGTCCCCGGCTCTCGTCGCCGGCTCGGCCACAGCGGCAGTCTCCTCGGCTGCGCCGCTCTGCAATAGTCGATCGCGGAGGCGGGCGGCGTCAGGGCGCTCGCTCGGGTCCTTCGCGAGGCAACCGAGGATCAGGGCCTCCAGATCTTCGCTAATATGCGCCCCGCTCTCCCGAGGAGGGGGCGGTGACTCGGATATGTGCTGGTTTGCTACCTCTAGAGAGTTGCCCAAGAAAGGCGGCTCGCCTGCCGCAGCGTGGGAGAGGGTCGCACCGAGCGAGTAGACGTCGCTTTTGGGCGTTACCCTCTCCCCGCACAGTTGCTCCGGCGATGAGTAAGCCGCCGTCCCGAGGTAGGCGCCTGGACGGTTGTGGCTCGTGGTCCCGTCCAGGGCCCTGGCGATACCGAAGTCAGCCAGCTTGGGACTACCCCGCTCATCGAGCAAGATATTGCGGGGTTTGATGTCGCGGTGAACGATGCCCCGCTCGTGGGCGTGGGCGAGCCCCGAGGCGACGTCGGCCCCGACCCGCGAGAGCAACGACTCAGGGAGTGGCCCGCTCCTGTCCATCAGATCCTTGAAGTCTCCGCCAGAGACGTACTCCATCACGATGTAGGAGACCTCGCGCCCGTCGAGCTCGTCCTCGCCCGCGTCGAAGACCCTGACGATGTTGGGATGGGAGAGCCTGGCCGCGGCGCGTCCCTCGCGCTGGAAGCGCAGACCGGCCTCCGGGTCATCGGGGTCTGGTTTCACGACCTTTACGGCGACGGGGCGGTCGAGTACCTCGTCGCGGCCGAGGAAGACGCGGGCCATCCCGCCAGAGCCGAGCTCGCGTACGAGTACGAACCTGTCCCCGAGGCGGCCCATAGAGCCTCCGGGACCCATGTCCGAGACTAGATGACCTCCCTGCCCATGGCATTGGCGAAGGGTTGCAACACGTCTTTCATACCCATCAGAGCCTCGACCGGGAGTGCCTGCTCTCCGTCACACAGAGCCTCCTGCGGCTCGTGGTGGCTCTCCACCATCAGCCCGTCGGCCTCGGCAGCGACCGCGGCTTTGGATAGAGGAACGACCAGGTCGCGCCGTCCGGCGGCGTGGGAAGGGTCAACGATCACGGGCAGATCCGACAACCTCTTCGCCACGATTACAGCAGAGAGGTCGAGCGTGAAGCGCGTGCTCGTCTCGAAAGTGCGGATTCCCCGCTCGCAGAGTACGACGTTGTCGCCGCCCGCCGCGGTGACGTACTCCGCCGCGAGCAGCCACTCCTCGACCGTCGCCGAGAGTCCCCTCTTGAGCACGACGCCGTGATCCGTGCCTGCAATCGCGGCGCCGACACGCTTGAGCAGCGAGAAGTTGGCCATGTTGCGGGCGCCGATCTGCAGGATCTCCGCGTGCCCCATGACCATCTCTATGTCGTAGGGGTCCATAACCTCGGTGACGACCTTCAGACCAAGGTCCCCAGAGACCTCCGAGAGTATCCTCAGCCCCTCCTCGCCGAGGCCCTGGAAGGAGTAAGGAGAGGTGCGGGGCTTGAAGGCGCCGCCGCGAACGTACCCGAAGCCTGCCTGCTTTACGGCCTTTGCTGAGGCGACGAATTGCTCGTAGCTCTCGACCGTACAGGGGCCCGCGATCACCCTGAAGGTGTCTGGCCGGATCATGCCGTTGGTGGTCTTTACGTGAGTCTTTACGCTTGCCGAAACGTCCATGTTACCTGGGAAACTCCCCGCGTTGGATCTCAAGGTCGCGGATGCGATGCAGGATGAACTCGAAGATATCCCTCATCGAGGAGTCGTAGATCGGACCTGGGTTGCGATCGACCACCCTACGCAGGATTTCTTCCTCACGCCTGGGGTCGTAGATGGGGGCACCCACTTCTGCCTTGAGATCCATGATCTCCTGCACGATGCGCGCCCGCTCGCTCAACGCAATGATGAGCTCGCGGTCGACCTCGTCCACCCGCTCCCTGAGCTCCCTGACTCTCTCCTGTATCTCGGTATCCGCCATAGGATCTGGAATTGTACCAAGTAGCTAGTCAGCATGTCAGCCTATTAGCTAGTCAGCTAGAAGCAAGATCCGAAACTTGTCCACTTGCACCAACGCCCGTTGAAAGCACAAACAAAGAGGAATAGTCTTTAGCGACGTTGACTGGCGAAGACCTGACAGGCTGAAGTGCTGACAAGCGGAGGCCGCAGGCCGATGCGTGCTGACTGGCTGACCAGCTACAAGGAGCGAAGCCCCTTTGAAATTCCGATCCGAACTGGACCCACTCTCCCCGTATCGGCCGCCGCGGGCGGCGAATGAGGCGGCCGCGGAGCGCGGCGCTGAAGGCTACGTCAAGCTGACATCGAACGAGCTCTCTTTCGGCCCTCTGCCCGAGGCAGAAGCGGCCCTCGCAGAGGCGCTACCCCGCGCCAACCGCTACCCCGACCGCTACGTAGCCTCCCTGCGCGAGGAGGTGGTCGCCGCCAACCCTGGCAGTGCCTTCGAGAACATCCTGGTTGGCAACGGGTCGAGTGAGATCCTGCTCAACCTCCTCCAGCTCGTCGAGCGCCCGGCAGAGGTGATCTTCCCCTGGCCCTCTTTCGGCCTTTATGCTTCTATCGGGATCACATTGGGGCTGAAGACCACGAAGGTTCCCCTGACGGATGACCATGAGATCAAACCCGAGGCCCTGCTCTCCGCCGTTACGGACGATACTCGCGCCCTCATCGTCTCGAACCCGAACAACCCGACAGGCACCTACCTCACCTTGGATGAGGTGCGCGCTCTCGCCGAAGCCCTCCCCGAGAACGTGCTCCTGATCCTGGACGAGGCCTACCAGGAGTTCGTCTCCGATCCTGCCTACAGCGGCTCGCACGAGCTTGCGCTGGAGCGCGAGAACGTGGTCTGCGTCCGCACGTTCTCCAAGGCGCACGGCCTCGCCGGCTTCAGGGTCGGTTACGGGATAGCCGGGCAGAGGGTGGCCGATTACGTCGAGCGGGTCCGCTTCCCTTTCTCCGTCAACCTCGCCGCCCAGGTCGCCGCCTCCGCATCGATGCGCGCCAGGGACGAGATCGAGGCCCGCGCCCGTTTCGTGATGGGGGAGCGCGACAGGACCCAGGACGCCTTCAGGGAAGCCAAACTGAACTACATCCCTTCTCAGGGCAACTTCGTACTGGTACAGACAGGGCCTGAGATCTTCGAGCGGGGCCGCGTCCTGGTACGTGAAGGAGATCCTCTCGGCTACCCCGGCTGGAGCCGGGTTACGGTCGGTGACTCGGGTGAGAACGACCGGGTTATACAGGCGCTCGGAGGAGCGTGAGCCGCACGCTCGGGATCGTCGGGGTTGGCCTGATCGGGGGCTCCGTCGGCCTCGCCGCCAGCGACTCGGGATGGAACGTCGTCGGCGTAGACAGCGAGGATGTTCTGGATGCAGCGGCACAGAGCGGCGCTATCGACCGCGCCTCCACGCTGAAGGAGGTACGCGAAGCGGACCTCGTTGTACTCGCGGCACCCATATCGAAGGTGACGGATCTGGTCGGAGACCTCACCCCGACCGACGCCCTCATAACCGACGTCGCGAGCGCCAAGGGCGCCATAGTGCGCAGGGCGGAGAATCTTGGACTACGCTTCGTCGGCGGACACCCGATGGCGGGCAGCCAGCTCTCGGGCGTCGCCAACGCCAGCTCCAATCTCTTCGATGGCGCCCGCTACTTCCTCACCCCAACGGGCCGCACCGATCCCGAAGACTACCGCGAGGTCGCAGGCTTCGTCAGGCAACTCGGCGCCGTCCCCACCGCCGTCGACCCCGAGAAGCACGACCTGCTTATGGCGGCCCTCTCGCACCTGCCGCACCTCATGGCGGCCGCGCTCCTGAAGGTCGCCTCGGACATCTCTCCCGAGGCACTCTCCTTCGCCGGCCCCTCCTTCAGGGACCTGACCAGGGTGGGCGCTTCCAACCCGGAGCTGTGGTCGGACATCCTGGCTGAGAACGCCCCCGCGCTCGGTGAGGCACTCGCGGCCTTCGCAGGGGCGATGGCGCAGCTGGGTTCTGAGATCAAAGACCGCGAGATCATGGAGGGCCGCTTTCAGCAGGCCCGCGAGGCCTACGACGCCCTCGGCGGCATCCTCGTCGAGAGGGACGGCGCGAACGTGGACGTGGCGATTCCCGTCGAGAACCGCCCAGGCGTCTTCGCCGAGGTAACGACACTTCTGGGCTCGAATAACATCAACATCCTCGACCTCTACGTGAGGCACTCGAACACCGAAAGGGCCGCACTGGTTCTGACGCTAGACGCCGAAGAAGCTCAACAAGCCAGGGAGCTACTTCGGATCTCGGGTTTCACGGCGGAGCTTCAGGGCTAGAAGTCCCCACCTCGCTGCGCTCACCGTAGTCTGGGTGCGACAGCCTCCCCGAAGTATGCCGATCGTTCGAACCCGAGCAGGGTTTGTTCGAGGTTCGAGACGCCGGAGGAGATCTCCGCTGCTTCTTCGAAGTAAGGCACGGGTTCCATGCCGCACTGGACAGCGCAGAGGTAGAGGACCCCGAGCGCCAAGTAGGTGTCCCTGAAGTCGGTGCCGTTATCGTCTATGGAGATCGCGGCCAACCCGAGGCGCAGCCAGCGGTCGTCGCAGGTGTCGGCGAGCTCCTCGGCGAAGGTCCACGTCTTGGCGAGCATGCGTCCCCGCACGGCCGTCCATTCGCTGAAGGCGTCCCTTATCTCGCGTCGCAGGGTCTCCTCGCCCCGCAGATACAGCCGGCACGCCAGGCTCAGGTCGGAAGCGAGTTCCTTCCCTCCGAGCGTACGGGCTGGCTCTCCCGGCTTCGACCGCAGCCAACTTCGACGGTAAGTCGCCTGCCGGTCGTCCATCCGGATCTTCAACCCCTGCCAGAGATCGCCCGTGGATGCCTCTTCCCCTGACCGCCCAGCCACTACTTCTCCAGAAGGTGCCGCAGTGCGCCTTCGAGCTCGGGATAACGATATACGTATCCTGTCTCTTCGAGCTTCGCAGGCTCGACGCGGGCACTGGCCAGAAGCAGGTTGTCTGCCATCCCACCAAGCGCGACGCGGGCCGCGGGGGCAGGCACGGCGAAGAAGGTCGGACGACCAAGGACGTGGCCTAACACCATCGTGTACTCCGCGTTGGTCGGCGGGTCAGGGGCAACCACATTCATAGGACCACTCAGGGTATCCGTATTTATGGCATGAACGATGGTGCCGACCACGTCGCCGAGCGAGACCCAGGACCAGTACTGTCTCCCTGACCCGATCTTGCCCCCTCCGCCGAGCTTGAAGATGGGTAACGTAGTCCCGAGCGCCCCACCTTCGGTACTGAGCACGATGCCGAACCTCGGGTGCACTACCCGCACCCCGGCCTCGCGCGCCGGCCCAGCCGCGGCCTCCCACTCCCGGCAGACCTCAGAGAGGAACATGGTGCCAGGCTCGCTCTCCTCGGTGAGCAACTCGTTGCCCCTGTCTCCGTAGT
>JBPCIR010000035.1:0-20081 GCA_051006095.1 Rubrobacter sp.
AGCTCGACGAGGAGTTCCCTGAGTGGGGAGAGAGCCGGTACTTTACGGTCGGGCTCTCGGGTGAGGTCCGTCTGCAGGACCTGCTCTCGCACCTGTACGTGCTCGTTCCGGTCCTGGACGACGACAAACACTACTGGGTCGGAGACGATGAGGTAGACAAGCTCCTCGAGCGCGGCGGCGAGTGGCTGGCCGCGCATCCCGAGAGGGAGGTCATCGCCAAGCGCTATCTCAAACACCAACGCACGCTCTCGAACGAGGCTCTCTCGCGTCTGATCGAAGAGGAAGATGTAGGCCTGGAACGAGAAGAGGAGGCTCTCGAAGAGATCATCACCCTCGGCGAGCAGCGTATCGGCGCGGTCGCAGCCGCGCTCAAGAACAGTGGGGCACGCAGGGTACTCGACCTCGGCTGTGGCGAGGGGAGGCTCCTCGGGGCGCTCTTGCAGGAACGAAGCTTCGAGGAGATCGTCGGGGTTGACGTCTCCGTGCGTTCGCTAAAGAGGGCACGCGACAGGCTGCGCGTCGACAGGCTGCCCCCGATGCAGCAGTCGCGCCTAAAGCTGTTTCAGGGACCGCTGCTCTACCGCGACCGAAGGCTCGCAGGATACGATGCCGCGGCCGTGGTCGAGGTGATCGAACACCTCGACCCGCCACGCCTCGCCGCCTTCGAGCGGGTTCTATTCGGCTTCGCCAGGCCAGGCACCGTGGTCCTGACGACACCCAACGCCGAGTACAACGCCAACTTCGAGTCCCTGCCCGCAGGCGAGTTCCGCCACAGAGACCATCGTTTCGAGTGGAACAGGGAGGAGTTTCGCGCGTGGTCTAACGGCGTGGCGGAGAACTTCGGCTATGGGGTACGTTATCTCCCCGTAGGGAGCGAGGATGAAGCCGTCGGACCACCGACCCAGATGGCCGTCTTCGAGCGTGAGTCGCCTCGGGAGCAGAGGGAGGAATCCTCGTGAAGATCTCTGTCCCCGAGCTCTGCCTGGTGGTGCTCGTCGGGGTGACGGGCTCGGGCAAGTCCAGCTTCGCCAGGGAGCACTTTTTGCCGACGGAGGTGCTCTCCTCGGACTTCTGCAGGGGGCTCGTCTCGGACGACGAGAACGATCAGGCATCTACCAGAGACGCTTTCGACGTCCTGAACTACATCGCCGCCAAGCGCCTGTCCGGGGGAAGACTCACCGTTGTAGACGCGACCAACGTGCAGCGGGAGGCCCGGGCGCCGCTCGTCGCCCTCGCGCGCGAGCACGACGTACTGCCCGTCGCGGTAGTGCTCGACATGCCGGAGAAGCTCTGTCACGAACGCAACAGGGACCGCCCCGACAGGAACTTCGGCCCGCACGTGGTGGCGCAACAGACGCGGCAGCTCAGGCGTTCGCGCAAGAAGCTGAAACGCGAGGGGTTCAGGCACGTCTTCGTCCTCTCCTCGCCTGAGGAGGTCGCTTCGGCCACGGTCGAGCGGACGCGCCTTTGGAACAACCTGAAGCACGAGCATGGACCCTTCGATATTATCGGCGACGTACACGGTTGCGCCGACGAGCTACTCTCGCTCCTCGACAGTCTCGGCTACACGGTCTCCCCGGCGCATGACGCAGCGGGCTACGCCGTCAGGCCCCCCGATGGGCGAAGGGCTGTCTTTCTCGGAGACCTGGTCGACCGCGGGCCGAAGACGCCCGAGGTGCTGCGCCTGGTCATGAGTATGGTCGCCTCGGGAGACGCGCTGTGTATTCCCGGCAATCACGACGTGAAGCTGGCCCGCAAGCTGCGCGGCAAGGACGTACGCATCGCGTACGGGCTCGCCGAGACGCTCGCCCAACTCGAAGATGAGCCCCCGGAGTTCCGCGAAGAGGTGGCCACGTTTCTCCACGATCTCGTCGGCCACTACGTCCTTGACGGCGGAGACCTGATCGTCGCCCACGCAGGGTTGAAAGAGTCCTTGCAGGGGCGGACTTCAGGCAGGGTCAGGGACTTCGCCCTCTTCGGCGAGACAACGGGTGAGACAGATGAGTTCGGCCTGCCTGTGCGTTACGACTGGGCCACGCAGTATCTCGTGGGCGGGCGATGGTCGTCTACGGCCACACGCCTGTACCAGAAGCAGAGTGGATAAACCGGACGATCAATATCGACACCGGCTGTGCCTTCGGAGGCAGGCTCACCGCCCTCCGGTATCCCGAGGGGGAGCTGGTCTCAGTACCGGCAATGCACACCTACTACAGGCCGGCGAGACCTTTCCTGGCGCCTGAAGTCGCGGCGCCTTCGGTAGAAGAAGGGCGTCCTTACGACGACCTGCTTGACATCGGAGACGTCGCCAGCAAGCGCATAATCCCGACCCGCCTCCAGCGGAATGTGACCATCAGAGAAGAGAACGCCGCTGCGGCGCTCGAGGTCATGAGCCGCTTCGCCATAGACCCGCGCTGGCTCATATACCTCCCTCCGACCATGTCGCCCTCGGAGACCAGCCACAGGCCCGACCTTCTGGAGCATCCCACTGAAGCGTTCGCCCTCTACCGTCAGCAGGGCGTCCCCGAGGTGATCTGCGAGGAGAAACATATGGGCTCGCGCGCCGTACTCGTCATTTGCCGGGACGAGCAGACCTCCCTCGCCCGCTTCGGCGTCGGTGAAGGCACTGGCGCCTGCTTCACCCGCACCGGGCGGAGCTTCTTCGACGATGCCGCGTTGGAAGACGCCGTGTTGTGGCAGTTGCGAAGCGCATTGGATCTTGCCGGAACGTGGGAAGATCTCGGCACCGATTGGGTGTGTCTGGACTGTGAGATCATGCCCTGGTCGGTAAAGGCCGTGGAGCTCCTGCGCGGACAGTACGCCGCCGTCGGGGCCGCGGCAGGTCCCGCCCTGTCCGAGTCTCTAAAGGCGCTGGAAGCCGCCGCCTCGTCAGGCCAGGACGTCAGCGCGTTGCGAGACCGCTACCACGAACGCATAGAGGCAGTCGGAGCCTACGTCGATGTTTACCGGCACTACTCCTGGCCCGTACGTTCACTGGAGGACCTCAGGATCGCGCCTTTCCACCTGCTTGCCTCGGAGGGGGCAGTTCACACGGACAAAGACCACGACTGGCACATGCGGATGCTGGCGAAACTCTGCGAGGCAGACACCGGGCTATTGCTCGCCACGTCTCACAATGCGGTACAGACCACGGACCCTGAGAGCATAGAGGCGGGGACACGCTGGTGGGAGGAGATCACGGCCCGCGGTGGCGAGGGAATGGTGGTCAAACCCCTGGAATTCGTGGCCAGGGGGAGGCGCGGGTTGGTGCAACCCGGCATAAAGTGCAGGGGCAAGGAATACCTGCGGATAATCTACGGTCCCGAGTACACGTCCCCAACTAATCTGGAGCGACTCAGGAGCCGGAGGCTCGGAACCAAGAGATCCCTCGCCCTCAGGGAATTCGTCCTTGGCGTGGAGGCCCTGGAACGATTCGTCCGCCGCGAACCACTCTACCGGGTCCACGAATGCGTCTTCGGCGTGCTTGCCCTCGAGAGCGAACCCGTGGATCCCAGACTCTAGTGCGAAGAGGTCAAGACCTCTTCGCAAGCATTTCAGCTGTTCAGCACTTCAGCATTTTGTTTTCGGTGAAAGGCTACCGCTCATGGCCGAATGTGCGATTCGCGGTAGGTCAACGCCTGTGCCAAGCGAAAGGGCCGAGGCGTTGAGCCTCGGCCCTGGCTGACCAGCTGAAATGCTGAAATGCTAATACCTAGCTGACACGCTCGAAGATGGCGGCTATGCCCATACCGCCGCCGATGCAGAGGGTCACCAGGCCGTACTGGCCTCCTGTGCGGGCGAGGTGGTGCAGAATCTTGACGGTCAGGACGGCGCCTGTGGCCCCGATGGGGTGTCCGAGGGCCACTGCCCCGCCTACAGGGTTAAGCTTCTCCTCTGGCACCTCGAGCTCGCGTCCGACGGCTATAGCTATGGATGCGAAGGCCTCGTTCGCCTCGACGGCGTCGAGGTCATCCACAGAGAGCCCGGCCTTCTTCAGGGCGAGCCTGGAGGCTGGGATCATACCGGTTCCCATGACCGAAGGGTCGACGCCGGCAACGGCCGCTGAGACGAGCCTGCCTGCCACGGGCATCCCTAGCTCCTCGGCCTTGCGCTCGCTGCTAACGAGCATCATGGCAGCCCCGTCGTTGATGCCTGAAGCGTTGGCGGCGGTTACCGTGCCTTCATCCTTTTTGAAGACCGGCTTGAGCTTCTGAAGGCCCCCCACGCTCGCGTTAGCGCGGATGTGCTCGTCCGTGGTGAACTGGACGGTCTCCTTCTTCTGCTTGACCTCGACGGGCACGATCTGGCCGTCGAAGAGCTCTTCTTCGTGTGCCTTGGCGGCCCGCTGATGGCTGCGCACGGCGTAGGAGTCGGAGTCCTCGCGCGTTATGCCGTACTCCTCGGCGACGTTCTCGGCCGTCACGCCCATGTGGTAGTCGTTGAAGACGTCCCACAGGCCGTCGTAGACCATGTGGTCGTAGATCTTGGCGTCAGGCATACCCATCCTGTAGCCGTAGCGGCCCTTATCCAGCAGGAAGGGGGCCAAGTCCATGTTCTCGACGCCGCCGGCCATGACCACGTCGGCGTCGCCCAGGGCTATCTCCTGCGCCGCGGAGACTATAGCCTGAAGCCCCGAGCCGCACATCCTGTTCAGGGTCATGCCGGGGACCTCGACGGGGAGGCCGCTCTTTATGCCGACCTGGCGACCTGGGTTCATGCCCTGTCCCGCGGAGAGGATGTTGCCGACTATTACCTGGTCGACCTGATCCCCTTCGACCCCCGCGCGAGAGAGAACCTCTTTGCCTACCGTTGCCCCGAGGTCCGTCGCTGGCGTGTCCTTGAGCGCGCCGCCGAAAGTCCCTATACCCGTCCTGAGGGGCGTCGAGATGACTATCTCGCCGTTGCCGTTACCGTTGCCGAAGCTCACCTATACTCCTTCCGTCTAAACATACTTAGAGAATACATCAAATAGCGAGGCCAGGATCATACGTCCCTGGCCTCGCTTCACGCTCTTCAGCATCTTGCGCTTCATTTACTGGTTGGCCCTCCGTTGCAACTCGTCCAGGTTGCCCCTGTAGTAGGCGAACATCGAGTCGAGAAAGTCCATGTAAGCGCCGACCGACTCCTGGGCCAACGCACGGGAGGCCTCCTGCTGCTTGCGCTGTTGCTCGATCAAATCCTCAGACAACCCCCTGTTGTTCTCGGCCTGGGTCCTCAGGTTGTTGATGACGCCGTTGAAGAACTCATGCGTCAACTGTGTGTTGAGCTCCTGGGCCGAGACGGAGCGGTCTGCTATCGACTGGTACGATTCCTTCAACGCTTCGGCGAACTTCTCCGCCGCTTCGTTGACCTGTCTCTGCTGATTCTGGTCCACGGTCTCAATCCCTCTTTCTCATTCTACGTAAGTACTTATCGTTACCCGATATCATGGCCGCGAAACATAAGGAAAACGCGAACGAAAGGAGCGGACCCGAAGGTCCGCCCCAAAGAACTTCGACCCTGAACTACGCTCTACCCGGTGGCCTTCCTGGCGGCCGCCAGGCCCTCCTTGTAGTAGGTGAAGGGGGCGTACGCGAGGTCCATGTAGGCGTCGATGGACTGCTCGACGAGGGTCCGGTAGGCGTCGCGCTGGTCCTCTGCGCGCTCGATGAGCTCGCCCGCAACGCTGCGGTTGCTCTCGGCCTGGTGGCGGAGCTCCTTGATGGTGCCGTCCACCATCCCCTGCGCGAACCTGACGTTCCGCTCCTGGAGTCCCACCGTGTGGTCCATGACCGTCTGGAAGGAATCTCGCGTGGTCTCAGCGAGCCTCTCTACAGCCTTGTTGGCCTTCTCCGTAGTAGCCATCTACATCTCCTTTCTCACGTAAGACGCGAACTACTCGCTTTTTCCTTCGTCGTTCTCGTCCTGCAACGGCCTGCCCATGTAGAGCCGGAAGAAGTTGTCCATGGTGCGCTGGTACTGCTCCAGCGACTTGGCCCAGAAGTCGAGGTAGGACCTTCCTGTGTCCGTAATGGTGTACATCCTACGCGCCGGCCCGCCTCTGGAGGTCTCCCAACTCGACTCGACGATGCCGTCTTTCTCCATCTGCCTTAGCGTCCTGTACAACGTTCCAGGGTTCATCGCCTCGAACCCGAAGGCCGAAGCCCGCTCCATGAGCTCGTACCCGTAGGAATTCCACTCCCGCAACGACAGCAGGATCACAGGCACCAGCCAGTTCCTGGGCCGCGCCTCGACCCCACGGAACTCTCGCTCCCTGCCTCCCGCCTCGCGCTCTTGCTCTTCGTTGTTCATGGTTCTCTCTTCCATAATCTATGTGCATTTTACATATATATATCGGTCTGTCAAGGATTGGGCGGGCTTCTTATCTAGACTTTCCTTCCGTCATCGAGACCACCGACCCCGTGTTTGACCTCGTACGGACCCCTTATGGGGGTGCTCCGAGAGTATCTGTCTATTGAACATAAGTACGCAGTACATCTTAGCCGAAATTACATCTAAAGGTGCATGACTGGTTTTGGGCGGCGATGTAACCTGAATATCCTCCGAGCAAGGAGGGGGGAACCGGCGTCTGTGACCACTCCTTTACCATTCTCCAACTATCACCCCACTTATCACGGACGCCGATTTCTTCTCTACCGGCACCGACCGTCCGAGGGCGGTTCGCGAACCGCCCCTCCAAAGTACCCGAAAACTGTAGCCCGTAGCCTGATGTCACGATTCGTGCCAGGACGGTTTGCGAACCCCCTTCGAGATGACGGCGGCTACCTCGCGCGGCCGAGGTTAGGTGCAAAGGGTACCTAGTTTGCGCCTGATTTCTCCAGTCAATAAACTCTGTTCACATGCGAACGGGAAAGGGAGGCTAGTGTGGGCACCTTGAAGGAAGCCGTTGTCGTCGTGACCGGCGCGAGCAGGGGTCTTGGCAAAGCCATAGCGGAGGAGCTGGCGGATGGGGGGGCCAAGGTCGTCGTCAACTACTCCAGGAGCAAGGAGCCAGCCGAGGAGTTGGTAAACAAGATCTCGGAGAGCGGTGGAGAGGCCATCGCGGTACAGGCCGACGTATCGGACGCCGAGCAGGCCCAGAGACTTATAGATCAGTCGATAGAGAAGTTCAATAGGGTAGACATCCTGATAAACAACGCGGGGATAAACATAGATCGCACGCTCCAGAAGCTCTCCATCGAGGACTGGGACAAGGTCATACAGGTAGACCTCAACAGCGCCTTCTACATGGTCCACGCAGTACTGCCGCACATGACGGATCAGGGCGGGGGCAAGATCATCAACATGAGCTCCTTCATCGGAGAGGCCGGCAACATAGGCCAGGCCAACTACTCGGCGGCCAAGGCCGGGCTGCTCGGCTTCACCAAGACGGCCGCCCAGGAACTGGCCCGCTTCGGGATCACCGTCAACGCCCTCTGCCCCGGATTCATAGAGACCGATATGGTCGCCAGCATCCCCGAGGAAGCCCAGCAGAAACTCCTCAAACAGGTGCCCCTCGGCCGCTTCGGGAAGCCCGAAGAGGTCGCCAGGGCCGCCCGTTACCTGATAGAAGACGGTGACTACATCACAGGCCAGTCTATCGACATAAACGGCGGTATCTACATCAGGACGTAACGGGAGACGATCGCCCGCCTTCTTGCCCCGCCTAAGGGCGGGGCTTCCTGACCTGTTGTGTGATCCCGCAGACAGGCAGACCGCCTCGAAACGTATAAGATCCCGCCCGAGAGATGCCGGATCATGCTTCTTTCGCGATTGTATATATCTGTTCTGGACACATAAGTTCACGTCGTATACAATTAAATGTCATGTAACAAAGAAGACACCCCTTTGGGGTGTAGACAGTAGTGTTCCCGAACTGAGAGAGGTGGACCTTTGAGGCTTGACGGACGTACGGCTGTTGTAACTGGGGCTGCGCGCGGCATCGGGGCTGCCGAGGCCATCCGGCTGGCGCAGGAGGGTGCGAATGTAGCGGTCCTGGATCTCTCGGCGGAGGCTTGCCGGGAGACGGTGGAGGCAGTCGAGGCCGCTGGGGCCGAGGCGATCGCGATCGCCTGCGACGTATCGAGCGCGCAGCAGGTCGAGAAGGCGTTCGAGGAGATCGCCCACCGCTTCGGGCGGGTCGACATTCTGGTCAACAACGCCGGGCTATTGCGCGACAACCTCTCGTTCAAGATGAGCGAGGACGACTGGGACAAGGTGCTCGACGTTCACCTCAAGGGCAGCTTCCTCTGCTCCAAGGCCGCGCAGAAGTACATGGTCGATCAGGAGTACGGCAAGATCGTGATGACCAGCTCCATCGTGGCTCTGGGGAACAAGGGGCAGGCCAACTACTCCGCGGCGAAGGCAGGCCTTCAGGCGCTTGCGCGGACGCTGGCGCTCGAACTCGGGCGTTTCAACGTCAACGTCAACGCCGTGGCCCCCGGTTGGATCGAGACCGAGATGACCAAGGAGGCGGCCGAGCGGGTCGGGATGAGCATGGATGAGATGAAGGACCGCTTCGCCAAGAACATCCCCCTAAAGCGCTTCGGGAGGGTGGACGACATAGCCAACGTCGTCGCCTTCCTGGTCTCCGACGACGCCTCTTACATCAGTGGGGAGACGATTTACGTGGCCGGGGGTCCTTCGAGCTCGGTAATATAGGTTTCAGGCAACAAGCTTCAGGTGTTTGGGGCGGGGATTTTCTTCCCGCCCCTTCCGCTTTCTGCATGAGCTGGGTTGCAGATCGTCCGCTACCGTAACGGTCCGTCGAGCGATAACCTGAAGCCTTCAAGGGTTGAGCAGAAGTTTTCCTGTTGTTTTGCGACCTTCCAGGTCGGAGTGAGCTTCGGCGGCATCATCTAGTGGGTAGGTGGCGCCGATGGTGAGTTTGAGGTTGCCTGAGGAGATCCAGGCTAGTACCTCTCGGAGGCTGGGGACGAAGAGGTCGGGACGGGTCATTATCTGCGGCAGGTAGAAGCCGACGACGGCGTGGCAGCGCTTCATCAGGGCTGCTGGCACGATGGTCCCCCGTTCCCCGCTCGCAGCTCCGAAAACGACCATCCTGCCGAAGACGTTCAGGCATTTGAGGTTCTTTTCGGGGAAGTCTGCTCCGACCATCTCGAGGATGATGTCTGCGCCCTTGCCTTGTGTGGCCTCGCGAACCTTCTCGGGCCAGTCTTCTTCCGTGTAGTCTATGAGGACGTCGGCGCCGAGGGAGCGGGCGAGATCGAGCTTCTCTTCGCTGCTCGCTGTGGCGATCACGGTGCCGGCCCCGAGGAGCTTCGCCACCTGGACTGATAGGGTACCGACGCCTCCTGCTGCGGCGTGGACCAGGACGCTCTCGCCCTCTTTCAAGGCGCCTGAGGTCTTGATGCAGTGGTAGGCGGTCAAGCCCTGGAGGGGGATCGCGGCGGCGTTGTCGAAGTCCAGTTCTTCGGGGAGTGGGATCAGATTCTGCGTGGGGGCGACGGCGTACTGGGCGTATCCGCCGGTACCGAGCAGGGTGACCACGCGGTCTCCCGCGGAGACATCGTCGACCCCCTCCCCCACCTCAGCGACGATGCCTGCCACCTCGGAGCCTGGGATGAAGGGAAGGTCCTGGGCTTCGACGTACTGGTTGCGGCGGCGCATGGTGTCTGCGTAGTTCACGCCGGCGGAGCGGACCTCGATCAGGGCCTCACCCTCGCCAGGCTCAGGACGCCCGACATCGACGTGCTGTAATACCCCGGGCTCGCCGAACTCCTCGACCTTTATCGCCTTCATCTGCGCCACGGTGCCTCCTGTTCTGTTCGTGAGTTTGCGGGGGTAGGGGCGGGTTTGAAACTCGCCCCTACCGGAAGGCCTGGATGCCTGTGATGGCGCCGCCGAGGATCAGGGTGTGGACCTCGTCCGTACCCTCGTAGGTCCTTACGCTCTCCAGGTTGCTCATGTGACGCATCGGAGGGTAGTCGAGCGTGACGCCGTTGCCACCGAAGATGGTGCGGGCCTCGCGCGCTACCGCTATGGCCTCCCTGACGTTGTTTAGCTTACCGAAGCTTATGTGCTCGGGCCTGAGGGTGCCAGCGTCCTTCATCCTGCCTATATGGAGCGCGAGGAGCGTACCCTTGCCGACCTCGAGCAGCATGTTCGCGAGCTTCTGCTGGACGAGCTGGAAGGAGGCTATGGGCTGCCCGAACTGCTCCCGCTCCTTCGCGTAGGCCAGGGCTGATTCGTAGCAGTCCCTGGCCGCCCCCATCGCGCCCCAGATGATGCCGTAACGGGCCTCGCCCAGGCAGGCGAAAGGCCCCCCGAGGCCCCTGGCTTCCGGCAGCATCGAGCTTTCGGGGAGGCGGACTTCTTCGAGGTGGACGTCGCACTGGATCGAAGCCCGCATCGAGAGCTTGGGGGTTATGTCTGTGGCCGATAAGCCTTGCGTGTCTGTGGGGACGAGGAAGCCGCGGACAGGGTTCTTCTCTTCGTCCGTTCGCGCCCAGACGACGGCGATGTCGGCGATGGTGGCGAGCCCGATCCAACGCTTTTCGCCGTTCAAGACCCAGTCTGACCCGTCTCTGCGGGCATACGTCTTCATGCTCGCTGGGTCCGAGCCCGCAGTCGGCTCGGTGAGGCCGAAACAGCCGATCACCTCTCCCCTCGCCATCGGCGGAAGCCACGTCTGTTTTTGCTCCTCTGATCCGAACTTGTGGATGGCGTTCATGGCGAGCGAGCCCTGCACGCTCACGAAGGTCCTAAGGCCGGAGTCACCAGCCTCTAGCTCCATGCAGGCGAGACCGTACTCGACGGCGCTCTTGCCAGCACACCCGTAGCCGGAGAGGTGCATCCCGAGCAGGCCGAGATCCGCGAACTCGGGTACGATCTCCCTCGGGAAGACGGCCTCGTCGTACCACCCCTCGATGTTCGGTTTGATCCTCTCCTGTACAAAGGAACGGACCCTCTCCCTGACGCCCTTCTCCTCGTCTGAGAGGTGGGCGTCGATGTTAAGGAAATCGCTCGCGTCGGGATGGACCTGAGCCCCCGCATCCGCCTGCTTCGCGGTCGTAGCCATCGTCTCACCTCGCGTAGACTGTTCGCCTCCTGGCCCGTGGATTATCCCATATCGTCGGAGTGCCCATTACGAACGCTCTTCTTGCCAGGCGGTTGGCCCGGAGCTTCCGGCAAGGGTAGACTGACGGCATGGACGAGCTGCGGAAGGTCCCCTTCGACGAGTTTTCTTGGGCCGACGATGCCCCCGACGACATGAGTGTGTAAGGTTGTGCTGCCGCTCGAAGGCGTCAAGGTACTCGACCTCTCGCGGGTCTTGGCCGGGCCTTACGCGACGATGGTGCTCGGTGACTTGGGCGCCGACGTTCTCAAGGTCGAGCACCCCGAGCGTGGGGACGACACCCGCCACTGGGGCCCGCCATTCGCCGGCGGCGAGGAACACGGCGAGTCGGCGTATTTTCTCTCCGTCAACCGCAACAAGCGTTCAATCGGGGTAGACCTCAAAGACCCTGCAGGGCTGGAGCGGATCAGAAAGCTCGCGGCCGGGGCCGACGTCGTGATCGAGAACTGGAGGCGCGGTGCCCTGGAGAAGCTCGGCCTCGGCTACGAGGCTCTAAGGGAAGCGAATCCCGGCCTCATCTACTGCGCCATCACGGGCTTCGGCCCTGGGCCTGATGAGGACCGTCCTGGCTACGACTTCCTGGTGCAGGCCAGGGGTGGTGTCATGGGGATCACTGGCCAGCCCGGCGGCGAGCCGACGAAGGTCGGGGTTGCGATCTCGGACATAGTCTGCGGCCTTTTCGCGTCGAACGCGATCCTGGCCGCCCTCCACCGGCGCAGTACGACCGGAGAGGGCGGTCGCATCGAGGTTCCGCTCTTCGAGTCCACCCTCGGCTGGCTCGCCAACCGCGGGCAGGAGTACCTGACTAGTGGCGAGGACACAGGCCTGATAGGCAACGCCCACCCCTCCATCGTTCCCTACCAGACCTTCGATGCCTCTGACAAACCCGTTGTCGTGGCCGTCGGCAATAACTCCCAGTTCGCCAACCTGTGCAAGGCAATAGGCCGTCCCGAGCTGGCCGAGGACGAGCAGTATGCGACCAACCCCGACCGTGTGGCCAATCGGGAGGCCCTGATCTCGGAGCTTCAGAAAGAGTTCGGCAAGCGGCCCGCTGACGAGTGGGCTGAGGAGATTCGGGCCGCCGGCGTCCCGAGCGGCCCGGTCAACACGCTGGCCGACGTGTTCGCCGACGAGCACCTCCTCGGATCGGGCATGCTCAAGGACCTGGATCATCCCTCAGCCGAAAACCTCGAGATGCTCGCCTCGCCGGTCTTCGTCGACGGCGAGCGTCTGCCCATCCGCCGCCCCCCACCGACCCTCGGCCAGCACACGGAAGACGCAGAGTGGGGAACATGAAGGAGCGTGCGGCAGTCATATTGGGCGATGCCCGGCGGTGGTGTGAAACGCCCGAGAACTATCCGGAGACGACTGCTACGGGCCTGACGGGAGAGCCGGTCGCGCCGACGAGCTTCAGAGGCGTGCAGATGAGATCGAAGAGATAGTGTCCCGAGGCGGCCAGCTCGTCGAGCGCGAGGTTCTCGATGATATAGATGCCCTCCCTGACCAGAAGGATCAGGTGCCCAGCCATCAAGCACCCGAGCTCGGGATCTCTCACGCCCGGCGCGTCCCACGCCATGTTGTCAGCCCCGACCGCAAGCACGCCCCGCTCAGCCATCCAGTACGCCGCGCTCGCGTCCATGCCTGCTCCTGCCAGGTAGATCTCTTCGTCGTCCCAGAAGCGGGCGTTGCCGAGCCTGACGAGTGCCACGCTACCAGCTTCGACTTCCACTCCCTGATGTTCACAGCACTCTTCGAGGTCAGCGGCCGTGACGACGCGGCCAGACTCCAGAGATTCGACGCCTTCCCTGGCGGCAACGTCGAGAAGGACGCCGGGGGCCACTATGGGCTCTATCTCCTCGACGCCGTGGCGCGTGAAGCCGCGCGGGGATTGCACCTCCCCAACGGGTACGCCGCCGCAGAGGGTGAGGGCGTCCGACTGGTGGCAGAGGGCATCCATGTGGGTGCCCGTGTGTTCTCCGCAGATCAAGATCCCTGCCGCTCCGGTGCGCGGTCCTGATTCTTGGGGGCGGTACTCGTCCTCGTGGTGGCGGTGCAGGAGGTAGGAATAGCCGGCCTGTTTGTGGGCGGGGTGGATCGGCATGTTCTCGGTGCGTGGTTGTTCGAGGTCGAAGATGTGTGCTGCCACGCCCTTCATATCGGTCCCTCCCGTGTCCGCCGGCCGGGTAAGTGTGGCCGAGTTCGGAGCGGGCGTCAACGGCCCATGGACCGGAGCGCGGTGTGGGTCAGGCCGGTATAATTGCATTGGGATTAGTGGGATTCTCTCTTTCGAGGAGGCTGAGATGGAAAGGATCGGCGGGGAGAACACGGGGATGCCTACTTCGATCCGCAAGGTGGTCGTGGCCAGTTTTATCGGGACGACCATCGAGTGGTACGACTACTTCATCTTCGCCACGGCCGCGGCTCTATTTTTTCCTGATGTCTTCTTTCCAGGCTTCGGTGAGACGACAGGGACCATACTCGCCTACACGACGTTTGCCGTAGGGTTCGGGGCGCGTCCTGTGGGGGGTCTGATCTTCGGCCACTACGGGGACAAGATCGGGCGCAAGACGATGCTTGTTACCACGATCCTGATCATGGGCATAGCCACCTTCCTCGTCGGCGTCCTTCCCGGCTACGACGCGATAGGTGTCCTTGCGCCGATCCTGCTCGTGTTGCTGCGCGTCCTACAGGGCATAGGGCTCGGCGGCGAGTGGGGCGGGGCCGTACTGATGGCTGTCGAGCACTCCCCCGATGACCAACGCGGCCTCAACGGGAGCTGGCCACAGATGGGTGTCCCCGCCGGGCTCGTGATCGGGACCGGCGTCTTCGCCCTCGTTGGGGCGGTCTCCGGTGATGCGGCCTGGGCGTGGCGCGTGCCTTTCTTACTGAGCGCGATCCTCGTAGCCGTAGGATTCTTCATCCGGCTCTCCATCTACGAGAGCCCGGCCTTCTCCAGGGTGCGCGAGTCGGGCACGGAGGCCCGCATGCCGATAGTGGACGTACTGCGCACTTACCCCAAAAACGTGCTGCTCGGGGTGGGCTCCCGCATCGGCATCGACGCCGCCTTCTACATCCTAGCCGTCTACTCTCTGACCTACATCACCGCGGAACTCGGGCTGCCCGAGGGCGTCGGCCTGACCGCTATCACCATCGCGGCGCTCATCGAGATCTTCACCATCCCGGCGTTCGCCTCGCTCTCGGACAGGATAGGCCGCAGGCCGCTCCTCATCGGCGGCGCTGCCTTTATGGGGATCTGGACCTTCCTGTTCTTCGTCCTGCTAAGCACCGAGTCTACGGTCATGATCGTGTTTGCTTCGGTGATGGGCCTGGCAGTCGGGCATGCTGCGGTCTACGGGGTCCAGGGGAGCTTTTACGCGGAGCTATTCGGCACACGCGTTCGTTATTCGGGGGCATCTTTCAGCTACCAGATCTCGGGCATCTTCGGCGGCGCCCTTGCCCCCATAACCGCAGCCACGCTCTTCCCGATAGGCGGGGCGACCCTGATCTCCGTCTACATCGCCGTGCTCTGCGCCCTTAGCATCCTCTGCTATTTCCTGGCCGAGGAGACTTTCCGTAAGGACATCTACGAGGAGGAGCCCGAGGAACGACAACTGGTCGCCGAGCAGCAGGGATGAGACAGGGAAGGTCGGAAGATTAGCGGCACCCGACTCGGGATCGACGTCGGCGGTACGTTCACCGACCTCGTCGCGCTCGGGGACGGCAGAATCCTGACCGCCAAGGTCCCCTCTACCCCCCAGGACCAGTCGGAAGGTGTGATGAACGCCATCGAAGCCTCTCAGGTCGAGGCCGGCGGGGTCGTCGCCCTCGCCCACGGCATGACGGTCGCGACGAACGCCCTACTCGAACGCCGGGGCGCCCGCACGGCCCTCGTTACGACGGAAGGCTTCAGGGACGTACTGGAGATAGCCCGCCAGAACCGGCCCTCGCTCTACGATCTTGCGCAGGACCGCCCGCCCGCCCTCGTCCCACGAGAACTACGCTTCACCGTAGAGGAACGGATGGGGCCTGACGGAGAGCTGGCACCGCTCGACGAAACGAGCCTGGAGGTCGCCGTCACCGCCGTCGAAGAGGCGGACGTAGAGGCAGTCGCCGTCTGCCTGCTCTTCGCCTTCGCGCATCCCGAACACGAGCGGCGGGTCGGCGAGGCGCTGCGCGAGGCGCTCCCCGAGGTGTACGTCTCCCTTAGCAGCGAGGTCCTGCCAGAGTTCCGCGAGTATGAGCGGTTCTCCACGACGACCGCCGACGCCTACCTCGCCCCGAAGCTCGCCGCCTACCTGGAGAAGCTGGCGGAGAGGGTGGACGAATCGGGGAGCCCGCCCCCACTCATAATGCAGTCCTCTGGCGGCGTTGCCGGCGTGGAAGATGCCGTCTCCGACGCCGCTGGTTGTGTACTCTCGGGTCCTGCGGGGGGCGTCGTCGGCGCGGCCTACGTCGGCTCCCTTGGTGGTTATACGGACCTTCTCACCTTCGACATGGGCGGTACGAGCACTGACGTAGCCCCGATCCTCTCCGGCGAAGCCCAGACCACCACAGAGACAGTGGTAGCCGGTGTCCCCATAAAACTACCCATGGTCGACGTTCATACCGTCAGCGCCGGCGGCGGCTCCATAGCCTGGGCCGACGCCGGCGGCGCACTGCGCGTCGGCCCCCATTCTGCTGGTGCCGAGCCCGGCCCCGCCGCCTACGACATGGGCGGCACAGAGCCCGCCGTGACCGACGCCAACCTCTTCCTCGGCTACCTCGCCGATGGCACGGAGCTTGGAGGTGAGGTCGTGCTGCGGCGCAATCTCTCGGAGAAGGCACTTGCTGCCCTCGGCGAGAAGCTGAATCTTTCGGCCGAGGACGTCGCCCTTGGCACCGTGCGCGTGGCGAACGCGGAGATGACGCGCGCGCTCAGGATCATCAGCGTCGAGCGCGGCCTGGACCCGCGGGAGTTCGCCCTGCTCGCCTTCGGCGGGGCAGGCGGGATGCACGCCTGCGCCCTGGCCGAGGAGCTCGGCATGCAGACCGTCCTCGTCCCGCGCGCCGGCGGCGTCCTCTCAGCCCTCGGACTCGCCATCTCGGATATCCGCCGCGACTACGTAAGACCTTACCTCTCCCCTCTCGAGGAGGTGGACGCGGAGGAGTTCGAGCGTAGGTTCGCGCGGATGGAGAGATCAGCGGATGGGGAGCTCACCGACCCCGAGCACACGCGCAGGGCTGACCTCCGCTACGGGGGTCAGTCATTCGAGTTGACTGCTGAGGCTGACCCCTTCGAGAAGCTGGAGAACCGCTTCCACGCCGCGCACGAGCAGCGCTACGGCTACCGCATGGAGGACGAGGCCGTCGAGCTCGTGAACCTGCGCCTCATCTCCACGGTCCCTGTCGAGAAACCCGAGCTCACGGAACCCGAGGCCGGGGACACTGCCGAGGCAGGAGAACGGGAGGCCAACTTCGACGGGGAGTGGATGGAGGTGCCCGTGCTCGACCGCGAACAGATGGGCGAGGGTTCCCAGGTAGAGGGTCCTGCCATAGTCGAATTCAGGGAGTCCACGTGCGTAGTGCGGCCAGGGTGGCGGGGCGCAGTTGATGGTGTAGGCACGCTCGTGCTGGAGAGAGACGATGGGTAGGCTCGACCCCGTAACCCTCTCCGTTCTGGCGAGCGCCTTGGCCGGTATCGCCGAGGAGATGGGGGCGGTCCTCATCCGGGGCTCCTACTCCTCGAACATCAAGGAGAGGCGCGACTGCTCGACGGCACTCTTCGACTCGAAGGGCCGCATGGTCGCCCAGGCCGAGCACATCCCGGTCCACCTCGGCGCGATGCCAGAGGCCGTCGCGGCCATAATGGACCGCGACCCCGAGCCTGGCGACGTCTTCGCCGTAAACGACCCCTACTCCGGCGGGACGCACCTGCCCGACATAACGCTCGTCTCCCCCGTCGCCTACGAGGAAGAGATCGTCGGGTACGCTGTCACGCGGGCCCACCACTCCGACGTAGGGGGGATGCGTCCAGGCTCCATGCCAAGCGACTCCCGCGAGATCTACCAGGAGGGCATCATCATCCCTCCTGTCCGTCTGGTACGCTCCGGCGATTACGTCGAGGACGTACTCGACCTGCTGCTCGCCAACGTCCGCACCCCGGACCTCAGGCGCGGCGACCTGCGGGCCCAGATCGCCGCTAACAACATCGCCGAAGAACGCGTCGGAGAGCTTATACAACGCCGCGGCAAAGAGACCATCATCGCCGCTTTCGAGGAGGTGATCTCCTACGCCGAGAAACGCACCCGCGAGGCTATCCGTGACCTCTCTGACGGTGAGCACTCCGCGGAAGACTGCATGGAGGGCGACGGCATCACGGACAAGGACATGACGATACGGGCCACCGTGACCGTCGATGGCGACTCGATGAGGATAGACTTCTCAGGCACCGCCGACGCCGCCGGCGGCAACATAAACTGCCCCCTCCCCGTCACCCGCTCGGCCAGCTACTTCGCCCTGCGCGTACTGCTCCCCAAAGACGTACTCGCCAACGCAGGCACCTACGCCCCGCTCAGCATAGAGACCCCTCAGGGCAGCCTGGTCAACGCGGTCTACCCTTCCGCGGTCGTAGCTGGGAACGTCGAGACCTCCAACCGCATCGCTGACACCGTGCTCGCCGCGCTCGCCGGCTTCGCCCCCGAGACAATACCAGCGCAGGGACAGGGGACGATGAATAACCTGGTTATCGGAGGTCCCGGTTGGACCTACTACGAGACCATCGGCGGCGGCCAGGGGGCGAGCCACAGTGGTACCGGCCCATCCGGCGTCCACGTCGGTATGAGCAATACTCTCAACACCCCTATCGAGGCCTTCGAGATGGAGTATCCCATGCGCGTCGAGCGCTACGAGCTGCTCTACGGCTCGGGCGGGGACGGCGAGCACCGGGGCGGCGACGGCATCGTCCGCGCCGTGAGAGTCCTAGAACCCGCCAGCCTCTCCCTGCTCACCGACCGCAGACGCCACGGGCCGCGGGGCGCCGGTGGCGGGGAGGCTGGCAGGGTCGGACGCAACCTCCTGAACGATGAAGAGCTGCGGCCGAAGGTCAGCAGGGAGATGGAGGAGGGAGACGTAGTTACCGTCGAGACGCCAGGCGGCGGCGGTTATGGTCATGCCGGCGAGTGACCGTAACTGCTAATCTCTTGCCAGGATTCACCTACCGGAGGGAGTACGAAGGATGAAGGGTGTCGTCGAGGAGATCTTCGTTACGGGAGAAGGCAGCGCGGCCATGGAGAGCGTGGATGAGGTCAGAACCATCGAGGGGTGTGGCATCGAGGGGGACCGCTACTGCGCGGGGACGGGATACTGGACGCGTTATGGAGACGTTTGCGAGGTTACCCTGATCGAGGGCGAGGATCTCGACTACATCGAGAACGAGCTAGGCATCGGCGTCGAGAGCGGCGAGCACCGGCGCAACTTTATCACCCGCGGCATAAGGCTCGGCGACCTGCGCAGGAAGAAGTTCCGCATCGGGGAGGCCGTGCTGGAGTACGACAGGCCGCGGCCACCCTGCAGGCACGTACAGGACCTGAGCGAGCGCGGCATGACGCGGGCCCTCAAGGGTCGGGGCGGCATCTGCGCGAAGGTCGTCAGGGCCGGCAGCATAAGGGTGCAAGACATCATCGAAACAGAGTAGCCTTCACTGGGGGCAAAGCTCGGCGGGGTTGGGAACGAGACACCCGCTCCCAGGAACCGGTCTCTCGTAGTAGAACCAGTAGTCGATCCACACGCGGCGCATGAGGTCGTCCTCGCTTATGGGCAGCGCCACGGCCAGCGGGAGGAAGAACACGGTAAGGGCCACGGCGCAGACGGTAAAGCCTGTGACCACCCAGCGGCCCCACCGCGGGCGGTTCCAGATCCCGCACAGCCAGTAGACCAGTGCCAGTATGGCGAAGGGGTAGATCGGCACGTAATTGTAGATGTAGGGTATCCTGGTGCCGGCCACCCAGGGCGCGAGGAGGAAGACGTAGCCGAGCACTATGGGTATGATGGGGTCGTCCGCCGAGAGCTTCCTGGTTATTGCTTTGCGCGCTATCTCGAAGATGCTCACGACCACGGCCAGCGTGCTGCTCCACCAGATCAAGGGGTTCCCGATCGCGACGATTACCTGGAGCAACCCTTCCGCGTTTGCCCCGTAGAAAAAGCGTATAGGCCGTAGCATGATCGGCCAGCTCCACCAGGGCGAGCCCCAGGTGTGGGGGATGACGGCTGTGACCTTGCGGGCGGCCTTGACGTGCCAGTCCCAGGCCCACACCCACGCCTGCAGGGGGTTCGCGGTAATGGTAATGAGCGCCCCGACGTAGACGACGGCGACGTAGATGATCGCGGAGATCCAGAGCCCCCCCAGAAAAGGCCGCAAGAGTCCCTTGCGCCAGAGGACGTAGCCGACGGGCACGGCCACCGGGAACGCCGCCCACTTCACAGCGATGGCCAGGCCCAGCAGCACGGAGACCCAGATCACCTGTCTGCTACTCTCGGCGAGTAGCGCCGCAAGAAAAGCCGCGAGCACGAAGAAAGCGACGAAGATGTCCATGACCCCGGTCCTGGAGTGGACTATGAATATCGTCTCGGCCGCGAAGAAAATGGCCACCAGCATGGCGCCGACCCTCTCCTTGAGGCAATACCAGCCGAGGAGAGCGGCGAGCGGCAAGAGGGCCAGGCCGAATAGTGTTGGCATGATCCTCCACCCCAGGGCCTCGTTGCCCAGGATGGAGATGCCGACGGCTATGATGAACTTCCCAAGGGGCGGATGCAGGTCGAATTGGTAGGCGCCCTGTAAGTACTTGTTGGCCATGGCAGGGAAATACTTCTCGTCCCACAAGATACTGGGTGGGAAGCCAAGATGGTACAGCCTGGCCCACACTCCAAGGGCTACCGTGCACACGCTGATAAGCAGCATCGCGCGGTAGGCCCACGACCTATCGTGGCTCAACAAGGACTTCACAAGACGCACGTTACTAGGTTTCGCGAA
>JBPCIR010000036.1:0-5291 GCA_051006095.1 Rubrobacter sp.
GGATAGCGGCCGATCCCGAGACCGGGCTGGTCGCGGTGGCCCTGCGCAACCCCAACGAGCTCGCGCTGGTCGACGGCGAGAGCGGAGACACGGTGCGGAGAGTGGAGCTACCGGAGACGGCACGGCATCTGGATCTCGCCGCCCCCGGTGGCCCCGTGCTCGTGCCGGCCGAAGGCTCCGATTCCCTCGTGCAGGTCAGCCTGCCGGAGGGGAAGATCACAAGCGAGACGCCGGTCGGGGACTTTCCCCACAACGCAGCCGCGGCCCCGAGCGGCCGGATCTTCGTGGTCAACGAGATGGCGAGCACCGCGTCGATCATCGAAGATGGACGCGAAATAGATAAGATAGAGACCGACCTCAAACCCGGCGGCGTCGCGGTAACGGATGAGGGCCTGGTGGGCGTCGTCGGGGTCAGGGGCCTGACCCTGGAGGTCTTCGAGGCGGACACCCTGGAGTCGCTTGGGCGCGTAGATGCCGGCGAGGGCCCGACCCACGTGAAGGCGGGCCCCGAGAACCGCTTCTACGTAACGGACACGCGCGGCGACGCCGTCCTCATCTACAGCGCGCGCCCGAATCCGAAGCAGATCGACCGCGTATCACTTCCCGGCTCGCCGTATGGGATAGCCATAGACCCCCGGCGCAACCAGCTGTGGGTAACGCTCACCGCCGAGCAAAGCGTGGTCCAGTTCGCGCTGGAAGGGAGCACGTTGAGCGAGACCGACCGCTACCCCACTGTCCGCCAGCCGAACACCGTGGCCGTGGACCCGGCCAGCGGACGCGTGTTCGTAACCGGGAAGACGGATGGGCAGCTACAGATCCTCGAACCGCGGTGAGTCTGGACCGGGTTCGTTATAGAAATCGACCTCCCGGGCATCCTGGGCCGCGCACTTGCGAGCATCCTCTATCTTCAACGAGTGGGCATCCGCACCGCTCTGCTCTCGTAGCCCTTCGCCGAACCTTCGGTGGTAGAAAGCCGAGTACCTCGACGGCACCCGGATCTGCCCTAGAGCATGTTATGAACTTGGTTTGGGCGTGGCGCAGTTTGCGGACATGGGTCTCACAAGCCTCACCCGAGCGAAGTCGGCGACGCGGAGCGGACCTTCGTCGCACCGTACCCGGATCCCTACGCGCCACAAGGGTACAATCTCGACGTGAGGATATTCTTCACGGGGGTCTTCTCGCGACGGCTCGACGGAAGGACGCTCGCGTTCCGCTTCGAGGGAGGCACCATACTGGACGAAGAGACCGGCAGCGAATGGAACGCCCTCGGAGAAGCCGTGGCCGGAGAGCTGGAGGGAAAGCGGCTGGAGCCCGTCGTGAGCATAGACCACTTCTGGTTCTCCTGGACGGCCTTCCGGTCCGAAACGCGAGTCTACGAACCCCAAAACGAGAGGTGAGGATGAAGAGATCCCTGACGTTGACACTGCTCCTGGCGACGATGCTCGCCGTCGCGGCCTGCGGAGAAAGTGAGACGGGGCAATCCGGACGGTCCTCCCCAGCCGAGCCCCAACAGACGAAGGCCGAGTCCGATCAGCAAAGCGTCCCCGAGGAGACCGCTCGGGAGGAGGCAACTCGGAAGAGAGTTCCGGCGAACAACGAGGCCGCGCAGAACGAGCAGGGATCCACGCGGGTGGACGACGAGTCCCCCGGCTTGAGCGTCACGACCCTTGAGGGCGAGCAGGTCAATCTGGGGGGGCAAGGCGACGTGACGGCGCTCTACTTCATGGCCGGCTGGTGACCGAAGTGCAGGGAGGAGGCTCGGACTTGGTCCGAGATCCTTCCGGCCTACGAGGATCGTGGGCTAGAGATGCTGATGGTCTCCATAGACCCGTCCGAAACGACGCAGTCCATCGAAGCGTTCAATAACGCGGCTGGCATAGAAGAGCCGCTGCCGACAGTCTTGGACAGCGCCAAGATAGTCCAAGAGTTCGGCGTGAGCGCCCTGGAGACCACGGTAATCCTCGACCGAGACGGCGAAGAGATCTACCGGGACGCCACCGTCTCGGACCCCGATACTTTGAGAGCGGAGCTGGAGAGCGTGCTGTGAGCGGGCTTCAAGAGCTCGCCGTTCAGTGGCTCACCAGCCTGAGCGCGCTGCTCCCCTTCGGTTTCGCCTTCGGCGCGGGGATCGTCGCGGCGGTCAATCCCTGCGGGTTCGCGATGCTGCCGGCCTACCTCTCGCTCTACCTCGGCAACCAAGAGGCGGGCTTCGAGAAACGCTCCTCGCTGGGACGGGCGCTGCGGGCGCTCCTGATCGGGGGCGCGGTCTCGTCGGGGTTCGTCCTCCTCTTCGGGTTGGCCGGCGTGGTCGTCTCCGCCGGGGGGAGCGCGATCCTGGGGACCATGCCCTGGGTAGGAATGGTCATCGGCGCGGCTCTCATCCTGATGGGTCTCTCGATGCTCGCCGGGCGGACGCTCTACACCGGCATCTTCGGGCGCTTCGCCGGGCGCATCGGCAATCCCAAAGCGATGGGCGTGCGGGGCTTCTTCCTGTTCGGCCTCGCCTACGGGCTGGCCTCGCTCAGTTGCACCCTGCCGGTGTTCCTCGCGGTGATGGGCAGCAGCCTCACGGCCGGAAGCGTCGCCGCGGGAGCGGGGCGGTTCTTGAGCTACGGCCTGGGCATGGCTTCGGTACTCCTGGTTCTCACGCTCGCGCTGGCGTTCTTCAAGGGAGGCGTGATCTCCCGGCTGCGTAAGGCCACGCCCTACGTCCAGCCGATATCCGCGGCGCTTCTCGTGGTGGCCGGAGCGTACATAGTCTTCTACTGGTGGCCGGTCTTGATGGGAGGACCCTCTCCCGCCGGGTAGCACCCAGAATATGTTGCGAACTCGGGTGCAGGTTGGGGGCATGCCGAATCGCAAGCCGTACCCCACGGACGTCAGCGGCGAGGAATGGGCCTTCGTCGACCCCTATCTCACGCTGGTCCGTCAGGACGCTCCCAGCGCGTCCACGACCTGCGCGAAGTGTTCAACGCCCTAAGGTGGATCGAGAGGGCCGGGGCTCCCTGGCGCATGATGCCAAACGACTTTCCGCCTTGGGAGGTCGTCTACCAGCAGACGCAGCGGTGGATCTCTGCCGGCCTCTTCGAGGCGATGGTCCACGCCCTGCGTGCCGTGCTGCGGCAGGAAGCCACGGGCGAGAGCGTGGAGTTGGCTTACGTGGACCGGAGCTACACGGGAGAGGAGGCATCCGCCGACGCCAAAGGTATCCGGCTGGAGGTGGTCAAACACCCCGGCGCCAAGAAGGGCTTCGTACTTTTGCCGCGCCGTTGCGTCGTGGAGCGTTCCTTCGCGTGAGTATCCCGGTTCCGGCGGCTGGCCAAGGACTACGAGCTACTGCCACAGACGGTAGCGGGGCTGCACTTCGTCGCCTTCGCCTGCCTCTTTCTCCACCGAGCGATCACCGTGCTCGGGCCGAGGCCATAACGGCCTCTAGATGCCCAGCGCTTCCGGCAGCTGCGCCACGCTCTCCAGGACGAGGTCCGGTCGAAAAGGCGACTCCGCTCCCGGCCTGTACCGGCCGGTCTCGACAAGGATGCCGCGGAGGCCAGCGGCCTGTGCTCCACTCACGTCTAGCTCGGGGTCGTCCCCGACCATGGCGACCTCCTTGGAGGGTAGGCCCAGGTTCCCTAGCGCGAGCTCGAAGAAGGCGGGTTCGGGCTTGCCGACGCCGATGGCGTTCTTGCCGCTTGCGTACTCCAGAGCGGCCACGAAGGGACCGGCATCCAGGGAGAGCTCGCCGCCGGCAGTCTGCCAGTAGCGGTTCTTCGAGAGAGCGATGAGATCGGCGCCCGCCATCAGGTGGCGGAAGGCGGCATTGAGGCGTTCGTAGGTGAAACCTTCCCCCAGGTTCCCCACGAGCACGCACCCCGGGGAGTCGTCGGTTATCGGAATACCCTCCAGGTCTTCCAGAAGGGATGCGTCGAGCAGGGGGTAGCAACCTACTCCCTCGCGCCGGAGCTTCTCTGCCACGGCGATGGCCGGGGTGAAGATAGCGCCTTCTCTTGCGGGGAATCCCAGGGCCTTCAGGTGGGCGGCGATCCTTCGGCGAGGCTCGTGGGTGGCGTTGGTTATGAATCGGTAGGCGACCCCGGCTCGGTCGAGGCGCTTCAATGCCTCGCGCGCGCCCTCAATGGGGCCGTTGTTGGTGTAGAGGGTGCCGTCCAAATCCATGAGTAGTCCCTTGATCCGCACGGGACAATGATAACCTCGGTGGATCTCTACGCTCCATCGCCGATCACCCGCGCGTAAACCCGTCACACGCTTAGCAACTCGCCGAGTGCCCGGCCCTGGGCGTCGGCCGGCGGACGCGCGCTCAGCAGGGCGGCGATGGTCGGCGCCACGTCGACGAGCTTGGCGTTCCGGGGGACGGCGCCCACCCGCACGCCTGCTCCGGAGATCAGAAGCGGCACCCGCATCTCCCGGGTGCTCCCATGACCGCCCCGCGATGTCGCTTTTCCCGGCTCCGGGGGCCCGAAGCCCCATGGCACCTTGGCCTCGACGACGAAGTCGCCGAGCTTGTCGCTGGCGTGAAAGGCTTCGAAGTTGGCTACGTCGAGGACCTGGGAGATCTGGGGCAACCCTTCGAGGACCGCTCTGACTTTCTCCCGCCCCTGGGCCGTCGCCGCCCACCCTCGCAGTGTGAGGTCGGCTACCCGACCGGCTGTGACGACGACGATCTCGGCTTCGGGAGAAGCCGGGCGTCCGGGAGGCACGATCTCCGGGTGGCGGCCGAGTACGTTCGTCGCGGCAAGCCTCTCCGTCAAGGAGCGATCCCAGGTGGTCATGCCATGATCGCTGGTGAGGAGGAAAGCCGTCTGCTCGTAGATACCGACCTCCTTCGTCGCCTGGACGAGCCGGCCGAGCTGCCGGTCGAGCTCGGCGAGCAGCGGCCCGAGGTTGGGGCCCTCGGCGCCCTCCGCATGGCCGAAGGCGTCGAGGTCCGCGCCGTATATGGCGAGGAAGTCGGGGATCTTCGGCACCGTCACCATCTTGCCGCCAGAATCTACGGGACGGAGGTTGAGGATCTCGATGGCCGCGTTCACCCGTTGCTCGAATAGCCCGC
Organism: Rubrobacter sp.; assembly: GCA_051006095.1. Lineage (GTDB taxonomy): Bacteria > Actinomycetota > Rubrobacteria > Rubrobacterales > Rubrobacteraceae > Rubrobacter_D. The sequence continues at coordinate 5,066 of JBPCIR010000036.1, forward strand.
CTGGCTCGACGTAGAGGTGCTCGGGATCTCCGTAGGAGGTGCCGTGGTCCTGGACCATGTACCATTGTATCGCCGCGGTTGTCCTGCCTTCGGCGGCCGGCGCCTGGGAGATAGTCTCGGCTGCCAAAAACCGCGTCTGACCGACGGCCTGGTTGGTCTCCTCATCGAAGTAGTAAGCGGCGTTGCCATGCACTTCAGGGTAGACGCCGGTGGACATGGAGGCCCG
>JBPCIR010000037.1:0-8231 GCA_051006095.1 Rubrobacter sp.
TCGTCTTCTTCTTCGGCGAGTTCTTTCTTGTCCTTGCCGCGTCCCAGGGTCTCGACGAAGTCGTTTACGCCCGTACCTAGCGAGCGGAAGATGTTCACGATGCGCCGTGGCCCTAGTGCCACGAACACGATGAAGATAAGCAGGATCTCCAGAACTCCGGCGGGCATTAGTAGCGTCTGGCCTCCATCAGGTATTTGAGGCGTGAGAGGGAGCGCTCACCGTTGGTACGGGCGAACTTTTCCGCCCCGACCAGGCGCGCGGCGCGGTCGAAGAGCTTGCGCTTGAGGTGGAACTCGCCGGTGTAGGAGACGAGGCAGCCGCCGGCGTCGGGTGCGACGTCCACCCGGCCGCCGCCTTCGATGGAGGAGGTGTAGACCCAACCGATGCTCTCAGGGCCGTGCTCTACTATCCGCACCTCGGGTTCGATCCTGCCGATCGGGCTCTGCAGCCCGAGGCGGTAGGAATCTTCCCCTAGCTGCTCGACGCTTTCGACCCCGACCATCCACTCCCTGGCGTTGCGGAAGTCCGAGACGTAGGTGGCGACCTTCTCGGGAGGTGCGGCCACCCGCTGCTCGATGCTCACGCTGTGGTCGGATTTCATCCCCACCCCAACTCCTCCAGGCGCTCCTCGTCGAAGCCGAAGTAGTGCGCGATCTCGTGTACCACCGTGATCCTGACCTGCTCCTCCAACTCATGTGTAGCGAAATCCCGCTCCAGCGGACCGCGGAAGATCGTGATCTTGTCAGGCAAGAACCCGTAGTATCCGGCACCTCTCTCCGTCAGAGGCACGCCCTCATACAACCCGTAGAGCGTCTCTTGCGGGCCTCCTGAGACCAGCGGCGTCGAGTAGTCGGGCCAGTCTTCGACAACGATGGCCACGTTGTCCAGAAGGCTCGAAAGTTCGGGTGGCAACCCCTCGAGCGCCCGCTCCACCTGCTTGTAGAAATCCAGAGCCTCCTTATTCACGAGTCTCATTGTACTTCAGTGTCGAAACCTCGCCAGAGAGTCCCGGCTTTGTCGGCTTGTTGGTCGAGCTCATTCGTCCGCTGGCGCTCTTCGGCTTTCCTGCGGTTGGGCGTGCCGGGCGAACAGCTTGAGGAACTCGCCTACCGCCCACTCGGCGCGCGCTTCGATCCGCTCGGGTCCTGGCATCGGTAGTACTCCGAGCAGTCGCCGGACCTGCTGGTCGCCGATAACCAGGCCGATAAGGGCGTCTACTGCAGTCCCCACATCTTCGAACTCGAGGAGCCCTTGCTCCCGCTGCTCCTCGAGGTAGATCTCTAGCTTTGGCACGATGTTGCCTCTCCCCTGGGCGGCCAGGGCCTCGGCGAACGTGGGATCTGTGGGCGCCTCGGAGATGGCGGCCCGATTTATCACAACGGCGCGATCGTCGAGCAGCAGGCGTTGCAACTCGACAGCGAAGCCACGCAAGACTTCCGATGGGTCCTCGGCATCGCGTTCGAGGCTCGGCGCTAGCGCGGCGTCGACGCGTTCCGCTTGCCAACGCACAAGCTCCTCGAAAAGCCCACGCTTGTCCCCGAACCAGGCGTAGAGCGTCTCCTTAGAGGCCTGGGCACGTTCGGCGATCTCCCGCATACTCGCGCCCCGGTACCCGCGTTCCGCGAGCACGGAGAGAGCGACCTTCAAGAGCTCCTCCCGCCGCTCTACACTCGATCTCCTGCTACCAGACTTTTCTACCACGTACGGATCCGACCCTTCCACCACACACACCTCCACTACTCGCACAGACTTTCTCTGTCTCGCTCCTCGACACGTAAGCGTACCCAATGGTACGCTTACACGCAAGACGTACCGCTGGGTACGGAACACTACAGTAACAGGAGGTATGCTATGTTGGCACAATCAACTCCTAGCCAGAGTGCCACACCTTTGGCGACGCTCGGATCGGTCGCCGGGTCAATCACCCTGACGCTGGCCATCCTCACCACCGGCCTCATAAGTGGCTTCTTCTACGCTTACGCCTGCTCGGTCACGCTCGGGCTCGGGCTGTTGCCTGACGACCAGTACGTCGAGGCGATGCAGGCGATCAACGCCACGGTGCGCAACGGGGTGTTCGCATTCAGCTTCTTCGGCGCTGTTCTGTTCCTCCTCTTGGCGCTCGCGGTCCACGCCCCGAGGCCGAGGTCACGCCGGTTCGTACTTATAGCGCTGACCCTCGTACTTTACGTCGGAGGCGGCTTCATGGTGACGTTCCTGGTAAACGTGCCGATGAACGAGGATCTCGCCCGCGTTGGCGACGCGTCTCCCGCGGTCCTCGCGCAGGTTCGGGCTGAGTACGAAGGCCCATGGAACTTCTGGAATGGGGTGCGCACGCTCTTCTCGTCGCTGGCGTTCCTCGCCCTCATCGGCGCTTGCCTCTCGAAGTCAGACTAGCGGCCCGAGTAGGGAGCAATGGTTCTCCAGGAGCACCTCTGGAGGGAGGTAGAGGGGAGGAGGAGGGTCGACTACACTTGGACCGTGCGAGGCACATGGGATACCGAGATCGAAGCGCTGCTGGGTCGCCTGACCGACGAGATCCGGCGGAACACGAACGATACGCTGGTCGGCTTGTACGTGTACGGCTCTCTCGTCACCGGGGACTTCGACAAAGACAGGAGCGATATCGACTTGCTCGCGGTCGTCGACTCCGATGTCGAGGGCGACACATTCAGGCGGCTGGACAGGATGCACGCGCGATTTGTCGAAGACCATCCCGCGTGGGAGGATCGCATCGAGGTGGCGTACGTGCCTGACTCTGCTCTGTTGAACTTTAGGACGCAGACAGACCAGATCGCTGTCGTCAGCCCCGGCGAACCGTTCCACCTGAAGGCGGCTGGAAAAGATTGGCTCATGAACTGGTACATGGTTCGAGAAGTCGGCGTCACCCTCTGTGGCCCGCCGCCCCGAGTCCTGATCCCTGAGATCTCACAGTCCGAGTTCGTCGAGGCGGTGCGAGAACAGGCCGAGGTCTGGAAAGACTGGGTATACAAGATGCGCGCGCCTGGCGCGCAGTCCTACGCCGTCCTGACCATGTGCAGGGCGCTGTTCACGCATACGCATGGCAGACAAGCGTCGAAGAAGCAGGCGGCGCTGTGGGCACGGGATTATTTGCCGCAGTGGGGCCCGCTGATACAGCAGAGTCTCGATTGGTTGAGCGAGCGGGGAGACGAGGAAACGGGCGATGAGGAAGGCTTCTACGAGACGGTGCGTTTCGTGCACGACGTCGCCGGTAGGATCACAGGTACGGAGGAAGGCGCGCTAGAATAACCGCTCTATCCAACATCTTGTGGGAGGTAGGCACTTGAGTTTCATGTCCGGTTCGCGTCCGGGGCGGTGGGTAGTCTGGATCTTCTATCGCGCCTTCGATAGACCGCTGCCGGTGCCACACGCGGCTGAGTGGATGATGATCCCCGAGCACTCAGTCGACCAGGTCCTCGAGACCGGAGCCCTCCGCAGCCTCTACCCGCAGGACGTCCTCGAAGCCGCGCGCCGTATGGACCGCCAGCGCCGCGAACACGACGAACGTTACGCCGAAGATTTGTAGCAAGTCATACCGAGTCCGTTTGAATGGGATCGCGTTCGGGACGCGGACAGACTGAGACCATCCTGTGCGTCATTCCCGCGCAAGCGGGAATCCACTACCGCCCTAGTTCGATGGGCCCCTCTTCGGGACGGCGTCGGGGCGCACCCACAAAGAGACGTGCTCAGGCTGCACCGTCTCCCGCACCGTCGAAAGCAACTCCGCATTCAGCTGCTCCAGGTCCGTCTCGTCGCGCAGCTTCGCGGAGAATGCTTCGAACGTTTTGGCCGCATCGTACTTGCGGCGATAGAAGCGGTGGTCGATGAAGTTCTGGACCCGTCGCCTCATGGGATTGAACAGTGCCGCTATCAGGAGAGTGGATGCCACGATCGCCAGTTGCGAACCGCCCCCCGTGAGCGCGCCGAGAGCGTCCTGCAAACCGACTACGCCGCCGACGTAGACCGCAACCAGCATCGCGGTGAGAGGACCATAGACGAGGGTGCGGTTGATAATGAGATCTATGTCGTAGAGGCGGTATTTTAGGATAGCAACGCCGGCGGAGACGGGGAGGCTGAGGAAGCCGAGCGTCCACGCGAATAGACCCACCACCTGGAAGACCGCCGGGGCGAGCGAGCTGAGGAGCAGGGGCGTCGAGAGTCCCACGACGGCGGCGTAGGTGAACCACTTGAGTTGCAGACGCTCCTCGCCGCGGGAGAAATAGAACCGCAAGATCAGGGAGAGCAACGTCGAGACGACGCAGGCGAGTAAGCCGAACTGCCAGGCGGACAGGACCGATTCGGGCAGCATCGCTCCCTCGACGCCGAACGGGTTGCTGGCTGAAGGGAAGTCAGGGAATGGGCCAGGGGTCAACGCGGCGACGACGAGGGAGACCGCGAGGAAAACCCCGATGGCCCAGGCCAGCGGTCGCCAGCGGCGCGAGGGTAGCATCCCGTCGGGGAACAGCAATACGAGGAACAAGATAGAGACCCCGTACGAGTTCTGAGTCTGGGCGGCGAACCACGCCGCGTGGGCGCCCCCTGGCAGCGTCGGACCGTCAGGGGCGAGAGCAACGGCTGCGTACTGCCCTGAGAACATCTGCACGCCCGTGAAGACACCGGTGGCAAGGAAGATCCAACCCATCACGTTGCCGGGACGCCGGTAGGAGATCAAGGCGCCCAAAGTAGCGAAGGTAGGGGCGATGATCGTCGAAGTGACCTGGTAGAGAGGAACCTCAGGACGGTTCGCCAGACCGAGGACTAGCGCGCCCGCAACGAGCGAAACCGCCGCCGCCCACAACACCCAGGCGAGACCGCGGGGTCTCACCGCCGGTCCTCCGGACGCCGAAGCCACAAACCGGCATGCTCAGGTTGCATCGTTTCCCTCACCACCCTGACGAGGTCGTTGCTCAACTCGTCGAGGTCCGTCTCGTCGCGCAGCTTCGCAGAGAATTCTTCGAGCGTCTTCGCCGCGTCGTACTTCCTCCTGTAGAAGCGGCGGTCGATAAAGCCCTGGATTCGACGGTGCAGTGGGTTGAACAGCGCGGCGATAGCCAGGGTAGAGGCCACGATAGCAAGCTGCGACCCTTGGCCCGTCAGCGCGCGGAGCAGACCCTGGAGCGAGATCACACCGCCAAAGTAGACCAGCGCGAGAGTCACCGTGAGCGAGCCGTAGACCAGGGTACGGTTGATGATGATGTCTATGTCGTAGAGCCGGTACCTCAGTATGGCGATACCGACCGCCATATAGAGGGACACATTGACAGCGACCTCGAGCAGGTTCTCGAGCGATCGGTTCAGGCTTAGCAGGTCCCCGCCCAGAGAGTAGGCTATCAGGAGGGCGGCCAACCAGATCAGCTGCTGACCGACTAGAAAGGAGCCTGCCAGGACGGCGGCGAACGCGAACCACTTCAGCTGTTGGCGCTCCACCCCGCTTGCCCTGCGATAGCGGACCAGGAGCGAGAGCGCCGAGAGGGCAAGGGAACTGAAGGTCACAAAGACCGCCGCTATGACCGTGACAGTGACCATCCCCCCGACCTTATCCGGGCTGTCGAAGAACAGGTCGAGGACTATAACGACCGTCCCCGACAAGCCCGCGATCCAGGCCAGGGGACGCCAGCGTCTACCCGGGAGCCGCCCTGTAGGGAATAGCAGCAACAAGAAAGGGGCGAGGGTGAGCGACAGCGGTCCTCCCAGCCCCAGCACGTTGGAGACAGTCAGGGGAGCCGCGAGGATTCCCGGCTCCACCACCCGGGCGTAGATGGCGTACGATGCCGCAAGGTGCTGAAGGGCGAGGCCCAATCCGAAGCCCAGCCACAACCATCCGTAGGGGTTGCGGGGACGGCGCGAAGTGATGAGGCCGCCGAGGATAGGCGCGCCGACGATCCCCACCAGGGAGAGGGTTCGATCCCACCACGGCGTCGCCCCTTGCGGCACCGGTGTCGACCAGCCGAGGAGGATCAGCACTAACGACGACGCCAGGATCAACAGGGTCAAAGCGCAAAGCGACCACGCAAGCCGGGTCAGGGAGCGATCACTCATCCCCCTCCTTTTCGCGCAGCCTCGCGGAGAAGGCGGAAAGTGTCCTGGCCTCGTTGACGGGCACCCGGCCTGGGTTAAAATAGCTATCTAGATAGCTATGAAAGGAGTATATCGTGTCCAGGCGGTATTCCATAGCGGAGGCCAGGCACGATCTTGCGGCGCTGGTGCATGAGTTGGAGGGCAGGGATCTCATCGAGCTTACTCGCCGGGGCGAGCCTGTGGCGGTCATGCTCTCGCTGCGCGAGTATCGCCGCCTCACGGCGGGCAGGGACAGGTTTTGGGAAGCGTACAGCGCGTTCCGTGAGGCGGTTGATCTGGCACGGCTAGGCATCGAGCCGGAGATTTTCGATCGGGACCCCTCGCCCGGACGTGAGGCGCGCCTGTGAGTCGGTACCTGCTGGACACCAACATCGTCTCCGAGCCGCTGCGTCCGGCGCCGAACCCGAAAATCCTCGAGCGGCTCAGAAGACATCAGGAGCACCTCTCCACCGCTTCGGTCGTCTGGCACGAGTTGCTGTTCGGCTGCCACCGGCTCCCAGCCTCCGAGAGACGGACGGCCATCGAAGAATATCTCCACACGGTCGTCGCCGCGTCCATCGAGATTCTGCCATACGACGAACGTGCGGCCAGGTGGCACGCGGCCGAACGGGCGCGCCTGGCTCGGGCCGGGAGGACCCCGCCGTTCGCTGACGGGCAGATCGCCGCCGTGGCCAGAACCAACGACCTTGTTCTCATCACCCTCAACGTGGCGGACTACGCCGGATTCCGGGAGCTTCGGGTCGAGGATTGGCGAGAGTAATCCGCTCATTGCGACACCTCGCCGGTATACCTCGAGCGTTGGCGACCGGAATCATCGACCGACTTCACCCACAACGACACGTGTTCGGGCTGCATCGTCTCCAGAACCACTGACATGAGGTCGCCACTGAGAGTATCCAGGTCCGTCTCGTCGCGCAGCTTCATAGAAAATGCTTCGAGGGTCTTCACAGCGTCGTACTTCCTACGATAGAAGAGCCGGTCTATGAAGTTCTGAAAGCGCCGCCGCAGTGGATTGAACAGGGCGGCGATCCCGAGGGTCGAGACGACAACGGTGAGCTGGGAGCCCTCGCCGGTCAGGAACACGAAGATCCTTTGCAGCACCACGACGCTACCAAAATACACCAGCGCCAGGGTAGCGGTCAGGGTGACGTAGACCAGGGTGCGGTTGACTATCACGTCTATGTCGTAGAGGCGGTAGCGCAGGATGGCGATTCCCGCAGCGACGGGGATGGTGCTGACCGCCGACAGGGAGAGCACCGTCCAGATCCAATTGAACCCGGATGACGGTGGGAGGGACCATAAGACCGGCCCGGCGGCGAAAGCGGCGCAAAAGATCGCGCCGGCGAAGGCGAACCACTTTAGCTGCTGCCTCTCGACGCCACGAGACCGGCGCAGGCGGAGCACCAGGGAGACCGCGCCCGTCGCGGCAGCCGCGAGCGCCAGCAAGAGGCCGGCGATTCCGAGCGCCTCGAGCAGCGCGCCGGCACCATGTATACCGAAGGGGTTGTTGGTGTCCAGAAGCGAGGTGTCGAGCGGACCCGGTTTGAAGGCGAAAGCGAAGATTAGCGCGATGGCAGTGAGGTCCACCCATACGACGGCTCGCCAGCGACGCGAGAGCGGCCGTCCGTCGGGGAAAAGCAGGAGAACGAGAGCGAACATCGCGAAGACGATGGGTCCTGCGAGCAAGAACGAGAGCCAGTTCGCCACCGCTCCCCCGGGGAGATAAGCGGGCCCCCTCAGCAAGGCGTAGATGGCGTACCCCTGGCTCGCGAGCGCGAGCGAGTTGCAGACACCCAGGGCGCAGAAGATCCAGCCGATCGCATTCTTCGGTTGCCGGGAGGCGACCAGGGCGCCGACCGTCGCGAACGACAGCGACACCAGCAAGAACCAGACATCGAAAACTAGCGGATCTTGGTAAACCTCTGTCGAGGCTCCAAGATTCAAGGACCTGAACACCGCGCTCATGACGGCGGACGCCAGCGAGAGCGCCCACAATGACCAGGCCAACCTGGAGGCAGAACGCGGGCTCATCGTTGCACCTTGCGATCCGCCGGCTTCAACCACAACGACACATGGGCCGGCTGCATAGTCGCCGAGACGACCGAGAGCAGATCCGTGTTCAACTGCTCCAGGTC
>JBPCIR010000038.1:0-5151 GCA_051006095.1 Rubrobacter sp.
CTCGGTCATTCCGAACAACGGCTCCCCGAGGTCTCCTGCGACGGGCACGATGCGCTCCTCCCACTCGGGCCGCCACAGCCCGTAGCCCCGCAGGTTGGTCTCGATGGACTCCATCTCACTTGAGTCCCCGCGCTGCCTCACGAGACAGTGTACGCGGGCATCTGTTTCGGAGAGTAGTCCGTCGAGCAGGAAGGCCCCGAGGAAACCGGTCGCCCCGGTCAGGAAGACGTTGTCGGCGTCCTCCAGGGTCCGCGTGCCATCCGTGGCTGGCTGCGGGACTATCTCGGGGTCGAGGACGGCTTCGGCGCGCAGATCTTCGGAAGGCCGCGTCTGTACGTCATTCCCGTCGCGTTGTAGCACCTCTATCCTGTCGCACAGCCCTGCGAGCGTCGGGTCCTCCATGAACAGCGGCATCGAGACGTGGACGCCGAAGCCATCCTCGACGCGGCTGGAGAGCTGCGCGGCGGCGAGGGAGTGTCCGCCGAGATCGAAGAAGTCGTCCTCGGGCAGCACCTCGCCCTCGTCAAGGCGCAGCACACTCTCCCAGATCCGTGTGAGCAGCGCCTCCTTCTCCGAGCGGGGTGCTCTGGCTGGGAGTCTGACGACGCTATCTGCGTCATCCCTGATGGAGCGGGTGGGACGAGGTGGCGGATGCGGGAGTTCGGAGCGGTCGACCTTGCCCGAGGTAGCCTGGATCGGGAGCGACTCGAGCTCGACGAAGACGGAAGGGACCGCGTAGTGCGGCAGGCTGTCTTGCAGGACTCCCCTTATCTCCTTGCTCCGCCCCGTCTTAGGGTCGAGGCTCCATCCCGAGTAATGCTCGTCGTCTTCGGGGTCAGGCACGATGTAGGCGACGAGGCGTTTGTCCTCGCCCTCATCGCCCTCCGAGACAACGACGCAAGATCTTACGGCGAGTCCCTTCTCGATGGCGGCCTCGACGGCGCCGAGTTCGACGCTGTAGCCCCGGATCTTGACCATAAAGTCCACGCGGCCGAGGATCTCGAGGCTACCGTCGGAGAGGATGCGGGCCCTGTCGCCAGATCGATACATCCTTGTACCGCTCCTCGAGGAGAAGGGGTCTTCGGGGAAGGTCTCCTCGGTCTCCTCGGGCAGGTCGACGTACCCGCGCGCTAGGCAGTCGCCGCCGACGAAGAGCTCCCCGGCCTCGCCCTCGGGCACGCGTTCGCCTTCAGCGTCGAGTAGATACAGGTGCTCAGGGTCCATGGGAATGCCTACGGCGCAGTACGTAGACTCGGGGTTATCGACCAGCTCGCGCAGGTCTCCGGCGGCCACCTCGTGGGTCTCGCTGCAACTGTAGACGTTGAGCACTCGCACATTAGGCAACAGCTCCATGGCGCGCCGCGCGAGCGTGCGGGTTACGACCTCGCCGTTCAGCCACAGCGTCCTCAGTCTCGAGGGCCTCTCGCCCGCCTCGGGCCCACTGCAGTTCAGGACGGCTTCGAGGAGGGATGGGGTAACCAGCGTCTCCGTGATCCCGTACTCTTCGAGAAAGCGGATCAAGGCGTTCGGGTCGTAGATAACGTCGTCAGGGATGACGACCGTCGTCGCCCCGCGGAGCAGCGGGCGCATCATCTCCCAGATAAAGAAAACGTTGCACCCGACCCTGTCGCCAGGGGCGTAGTCGCTGATGCCGAAGCGCCACAGGTAGGACCGGACCGGCGCCCTGTGCGGATTGGCTATCCCCTTCGGCTTCCCCGTCGTCCCAGACGAGTAAGAGACGAAAGCCAGGTCGTCCTGGCCGACCTCGGGCCTGTCATCTACCGCCTCAATGTCCTCCAGTCTCTCCTCCCAGCCCTCATCTAGGAAGAACGTCTCAGTGCCTTCCGGCAAGCGATCCGCGTACCGCTCCTGCGTGAGGACCATTGGCGGGCTCGCGTCCGCTACCACATCGGCGAGCAGGGGCGGCGGGTAGGCGAGCTCGAGTATCAGGTAGGCACCGCCGGCCTTCATGGCGGCGAGGCAGGCGACCACGTACTCGGCCCGCCGCTCCATGTAAACTCCGACAGAATCATCCCGGCCGATTCCCTCTCTCCTGAGATACGCCGCGAGCCTGTCGGCAAGACTGTCCAACTCGCGGTAGGTCAGGGAGATGCTGGTATCTTCGAGCGCGAGGTTCTCGGGGGTGCGTCGCGCCTGCTCCTCGAAGAGCTCGTGCAGGCAGAGATCAGCGGGGGCGTTCATGCTAGTGCCCGCCGGGAGGGCATTCCCACCGCAGATCCCGTACCGGAGAGGCTCTCCGTGAAGAATACCCACCAGAATACGAATACTACCGAGATGCCTGCACAGACACCAGATACGCCCACGTCTACCGTTGAACCCGACGACCTTCGCATGACGATCAACCTCTCCTTGCGTTTCTTTCACTACCAACGCGTTGCTTCGAACCATACGGGGTGCGACAGAACGCCGCAGTAGAAAAGATGCGGACCATGCTCCGGTCGAAGACCCGGAGCGAGGCGGTCCGGAAACGTTGCATGACATACTAACCCGACTGCATGTTGATTCCAGCGGTTATCTTGAAGATAGGTTTAAAGTTGTGTTAAGTTTTGTTAATGTAAGCATTTCAGCACTTCCGAATCCCGCTTTCAGATCCGGCGCACCAGGAGGGCGTTTCCGAGGAGGAGCAGGATTATCTCGGAGACGGCGACCGAGGCGAAGGCGGCCAGGTAAGGCAATCCGGCGACGACGGTGAGCACGACCCCGACGCCGGCCGCGGTCCAGATGGCGTACAGGAGCGAGGCGAGGTAGGTCCCTAGAGCCCCGCCGATCCCCCTTGCTACCAGGTAGCAGAGCACGCCGCCGGTGACGTCGACTAGCGGCATGAAGGCCAGCTCGAGCGCCCCTGCGAAGGGGCTGAAGAGGTTGATGATCACGGTCCCAACCCCGAAGGCTGGGATGACCACAGGGTACTTTATAACGAGCGGCTTGAGGGCCTCCCCGACCCTGAACTGTACAGGCCCGAAGGCGATGGGCGCCACGGCGAGGCTCAAGACCACGTAGAGTGCCCCGACAACACCTGCGATCGCGACCCTGCGGGCCGGACTCTGTCCTTGCGACACCACTCCCCCTACTGTGCGAGCGCGCAGCCGTCTTTGCGCGGGTCGCTGCCACACGCCCTGACACCGTTATCCAAAATGCGGATGAGCTGGGCGCCTCCCGCGGGGATCATGTAATTTTCTCTTATGTCGATGCGATGACCTCGACCGCTCAGGCGCACTATCTCGTCCTCGGGGATGCGGCCCTCCATGAGGAGGACGCCGTTCTCGTGGCGGTGGCGGGGGTGCTCGACCGCTTCCTGAGGGTCCATACCGTAGTCGAGGAGGTTGAGCAATAACTGCGCGTGGCCCTGGGGTTGCATCGCCGCGCCCATTACTCCGAAGACCGCCCAGAGGGCTCCGTCGCTTGTGGCGAGGCCGGGGATGATGGTGTGCATCGGGTGCTTCCCTGGAGCGATGGTGTTCGGGTGGCCCGCTTCCAGGCGGAACGAGTTGCCGCGGTTGTGGAGACAGACGCCGGTACCCTCGGCGACGATACCGCTGCCGAAACCTTTATAGAGGCTGTTTATGAACGAACAACCGTTACCCTCCGCGTCCACGGCGCAGAGGTAAGTGGTATCGCCCCCGGGATAGTGAGGAGAGACGACCGCCGTTGCGTCGCGGGAGATCGACCCGCGCAGCCTTGCTGCGTAGTCTTTGGAGAGCAACTCCGCCGTAGGCATTTCGGAGAATTCAGGGTCTCCGATACCCTCGTGTAGATCCTCGAAGGCGAGCTTCTTCGCCTCGACCTCGAGGTGGATGCGGTCCGCGCTCGAAGATCCCATAGAGGCGAGCTCGAACCCTTCGAGGATGTTGAGCATTTCGAGGGCCGCGACGCCCTGGCCAGGGGGCGGAACCTCGTAGACCCTGACGCCCCTGTAGTCCGTGGAGATCGGCTCTACAAAGGTCGATTCGTGGGCTGCGAGATCCTCCTCCGAGAGATAACCGCCGGCCTCCTGCGTGGAGCGTGCGATGCTCGCCGCTATCTCGCCTTTGTAGAAAGCGTCTGCGCCACGTTCTGCGACAGCCGAGATCGTGGCCGCAAGGTCTACCTGGGAGAAGATCTCCCCTGCAGCAGGAGCCCTGCCTTCCGGCAGAAAGGTCCGTGTGGCGGCCTCGTTTTTGCGCAGCACATCTTCGTGCTCACTCCAGTAGCGGGCGACGATTTCGGCGACGGGATGGCCGTTCTCCGCGAACTCCCAGGCTGGCTCGAGCAGGCGCGCCAGAGGCTGGTTGCCGAAGCGGTTCACGGCGTCCTCCCACAGCCTGACAGCGCCTGGGACCGTAACCGTGAGGCCGCCACGCTCAGGCATCTTGCCCAGATCCATGAGCTTCTCGACGGTAACAGCTCCAGGGGCTCCGCCTGCGCCGTTCACGCCGGTAACCTGTCCTGTCTCGGCCTCGTAGTACAGCAGGAATGCGTCACCACCCATACCCGTCTGCATCGGTGAGAGAACGGCCATCGCGGCGGCCATCGCGACGCATGCATCGGCGGCAGTCCCGCCGGCATCGAGAGTGCGGAGGCCGGCCACGGCGGCGCTAGGGTGCTCGCAGGCGACAGCCCCCCTCGTCCCGAAGACCGTCGAGCGGCCTCCCGGATCGGGCCTCCTGCCGGTGGTTTCATATCTTCCGGACACGTGCTGCGGACCTCCTGTAGGGACCTATGATCGCTCTTACAGTTTATATAATGGGGCGGCGGGTATATTGGCGCCAGTAAACAAAGAGGAGGTAATTCATGAACGGCGGCAAAGGAATCTACGTGGGTGGGACCCTGCTCTCCATCCTCATCTCACTGGCCCTGTACTTCTCCGGCAGGCGCGAGACGGCGATCTTCGTCGGTCTCTGGGCCCCGACGATATTGAACCTGGGCCAGACCCTGCTGGACGAGGACTAGAGAATTTGCAAAGAGGTTTTGACCTCTTTGCAAGCATTTCAGCAAGTCAGCACTTCAGCTTGTCAGCTTTTTGTACTTGCTAATGGTGCGGTTTTGCGGAAGGGCGATTCCGCAAAACCGCTTCAGAGTCTTCCGAACTCGCGGAGGAGATCAAGGAGAGATAGGCGTTTCACGATCGGCCTTCCGTGGGGGCAGATCTCT
>JBPCIR010000039.1:0-3068 GCA_051006095.1 Rubrobacter sp.
ATCCGGCTGGACGGCGGCAACACGTACGCTGGCACGGAGATCACACCCTACTTCGACTCGCTCCTGGTGAAGGTCACCGCCCACGGCGCGGATCTCCCTTCCGCGGCCCTTCGTGCTCGCCGCGCTCTGGCCGAATTCAGGGTGCGCGGCGTGGCGACGAACGTGGCTTTTTTGCGGGCGGTGCTCTCCGAACCTGACTTCCTTGCTGGGCTGGCGACCACCTCGTTTATCGACGAGAGGCCTTACCTCACCGCTGTTTCGACCGGCGCTGACCGGGCGAGCCGCCTCCTGTCCCTGCTCGCCGGCGTCACCGTCAACCGGCCGCACGGGAAACCACCAGCGGTGCCCGACCCGCGCACCAAGCTGCCGCCACTGCCTGCCGGAGACCCGCCGCCGGGCTCCCGCCAGCTGCTTGAGCGGCTCGGCCCGGAAGGCTTCGCCCACTGGATGCGTGAGGCAAGTGCCCTCCAGGTGACCGACACGACGATGCGGGACGCTCACCAGTCCCTGCTCGCCACCCGGATGCGAACTTTCGACATGCTCGCGGTCGCCCCGCACGTCGCCCAAACGTTGCCCCAACTGCTGAGCGCCGAGGTGTGGGGCGGGGCCACCTTCGACGTCGCCCTGCGTTTCTTGCACGAGGATCCCTGGGAGCGGCTTGCCAGGTTGCGAGAAACCCTCCCTAACGTCTGCCTGCAGATGCTCCTGCGCGGTCAGAACACCGTAGGTTACACCCGCTACCCGCCCGATGTGGTGCGCTCATTCGTAGACGAGGCCCGTGAGACGGGCATAGACATCTTCCGCATCTTCGACGCGAACAACGACGTAGATCAGATGCGTCCGGCGATCGAGGCGACGCTCGAAGCGGGTGCGGTGGCCGAGGGGGCCGTCTGCTACACCGGCGACCTCTCCGACCCGAACGAGAAGCTCTACACCCTCGACTACTATCTGCGGTTGGCCGAGGAGCTGGTGGAGGCGGGGTCTCACGTCCTCTGCATCAAGGACATGGCGGGACTCGTCCGGGCCCCAGCCGCTCGCGCCCTGGTGGGTGCTTTGAAGCGGGCGTTTGATCTCCCGGTCCACCTGCACACCCACGACACCAGCGGAGGGCAGCTCGCAACGTACCTGGCTGCGATCGAGACGGGAGTGGACGCGGTCGACGGCGCGGCGGCCCCGCTATCCGGCATGACCAGCCAGCCGTCTTTGGCCGCCATCGTCGCAGCTACCGACCGTACAGATCGGGCGACCGGACTTTCGCTGGATTCCCTTGGCGACCTCGAGCCTTACTGGGAGGCGGTGCGGACACTGTATGCGCCCTTCGAGTCGGGGCTGAGATCCCCGACAGGCACGATCTACCGGCACGAGATCCCCGGTGGGCAGCTCTCCAATTTGCGCCAGCAGGCTCTCTCTATGGGGCTCGCCGAGCGCTTCGAGGAGGTAGAACACCTGTACGCCCGCTGCGACAAGATTCTCGGACGGCTGGTGAAGGTGACGCCAACGAGCAAGGTAGTAGGCGACCTCGCGCTCTACCTCCTCTCGGCGGAGATAGACCCGGATGATCTCGCCGAAGATCCCGGCCGCTACGATCTGCCTGACAGCGTCATCGGGTTCCTGCGCGGCGAACTGGGCGAGCCGCCGGGCGGGTGGCCCGAGCCGCTCAGATCAAGGGCGCTCGAAGGACGCGACCGGCCGCCGGACGATGGGCGACTCTCCGAAGGGGACCGTTCGGCGCTCGCCGGCAACGATCGCCGGCCTGCGTTAAACCGGCTGCTATTGCCCGGTCCGACCGAAGAGCAGCGAGCCGCAGGGGAGCGATACGGCGACGTCTCTGTCGTTCCGACCCGGGCGTTCCTCTACGGGCTCGAGACCGGCGAGGAGCTAGCGGTAGACCTGGAACCCGGCGTCCGGTTGTACATGCGGCTCGAGACCATAACGGAGCCAGACGAGCGCGGAATCCGGACGTTGCAGGTCACGCTCAACGGTCAGCCACGCCCCATCGACGCGCAGGACCACTCGCTGGAGCCCGAGGTCCCGGTACGCGAAAGAGCAGATCCCGTCAACGACGCCCACGTCGCAGCACCGATGACCGGCCTCGTGACCCTCACGGTCGAAGAAGGCGAGAAGGTCGGCGCGGGGCAGCAGATCGGGGCGATCGAAGCCATGAAGATGGAGTCGGCTATCCGGGCTCCGTTAGACGGTCTCGTCGAGCGGATCGCCGTCCCTTCGGGGACGAACGTCGAACCGGGAGATCTCCTCATCGTGCTCGGGTCTGAATCGTAAGAGCGATACCCGATATCTTCACAGGCCGACCAGGGAGTCGGGAGATGCTCGCTTCTCGAGCAGGGAGCCATGCACGTGCGTAGCCGCGAACGCCGCCTCGAAGTGGTAGGAGTTCGTAAAGGTTCTATTTGACCCGGGCATGCTGCATTGCAACGTCGCTCCTGGACGCGTACCGTGGCGCATGAGGGGAGTGGTAGCTAACATGCTCCCAGGAAGACGAGCCATGCGAACAGGGGAGGGATGAGCGAGTTAAAGACCCTCGTGGATACGAAGAGCGAAGTCTTCGCGGAGAACGCTGTCCGTTTCGGAGATCTCACGGAAGAGTTGCGCGAGCACTCGGCAGGGGCCAGGCGAGGTGGGGGGGAGAAGGCACAGAGGAGGCATAAGGAGCGCGGCAAGCTGCCTGTGCGCGAGAGGATCGAACGCCTCCTCGACCCTGGCACAGCCTTCCTGGAGCTCTCGCCCCTGGCAGCGTTCGGTATGTACGACGGACGTGTTCCCGCCGCGGGAATAGTCACGGGGATCGGGCGCGTCTCGGGGCGCGAGGTGATGGTCGTCGCCAACGACGCGACCGTAAAGGGCGGTACGTACTACCCGATGACCGTCAAAAAGCAACTGCGGGCGCAGGAGATAGCCGAGCAGAATTACTTGCCGTGCCTCTATCTCGTCGACTCGGGAGGCGCGTTCCTGCCTTTGCAGGACGAGGTCTTCCCCGACCGGGAGCATTTCGGGCGCATCTTCTACAACCAGGCGCAGATGAGCGCGAAGGGTATACCCCAGGTCGCCGC